>SXHE01000386.1 GCA_005773755.1 Planctomycetia bacterium | reverse complement strand
GCCGACGCCATCGCCCGCGGCGCGGCCGCCGTCGTGTTCTCCGACCCGCCCGCGGAGCTGCCCGCGGTGCCCAAGGTCGCTCAGCGCACGGCCTCGTAGCGCAGGTCTTGTACGGTCTTCACGAGCCGGTCCATTCCCGCCTGATCGATGACGCCGTTGTGCTTCACGCGGGCGACGCCCTTCGCGTCGATCACGACCACGTTCGCCTCGCTCCCGGTCAGCCCGAACAGGCCCTTCATCGTGTCCGCGTAGTCGAGCCACACGACCACATCGGGCGACCCCTTCGCGATCTGTGTGCGGATCGTGTTGCGGACCGCGGGCGGCACCTTCGCCCCGCAGCACGCGATGGGAACGACGATCACGTTCGGCGACACCTGCCCCGGCTTCAGCCCGTCGAGCGGGGCGACCGGCGCGGCCTGGGCCTTCGCCGCCGGTTGGCCCTTTGCCGTCGGGTGCCAACACACATGCAGTTGCTCGCCGAGCGCGCGGCAGGTGTCGGTCCCCTTGCGGTCGCCGAACACCAGGATGACAACGTTCCCGCGCAGCGTCGCGAGGTCGGCCTTCCGGTCGAACTGGTCTTCGAGCACCAGCTCCACCGGCTTCGGCGCGGGGGCCGCGGGCGGGCGCGCGTGCAGCGGCCCGAAGACCGCGAGTGCGAACGCGGCACACATCAGTCGCTTCATCATTGTTGCCCTCTACACCCTTCCTTCGCGCAGCGCCCGTTCCGCCATACGCAACCGGAGCGCGGCCACCGCCAGCAGCGCTAGCGCGAACCCGGCGACCGCGGCGGCGCTCGGTAGCGCCGCTAACAGTCCGCCGCCCTGCCACGTCACCGTTTCGAGACCGCGCATCGCCCACGTCGTCGGTAGCGCCTGCGACAGTTCGCGCGCCCAGTTCGGTAGCAGGAACGCGGGCACCCACAACCCGCCGAGCATCGACACGCCGAGGATCAGTAGGATGCTGACGCTCCGCGCGCGGGCCTCCGTGCCGCCCAGCGCGGCCACCAGAAGCCCCGTTGCCGCCGCGAGCGCGCACGCGGTCACGGCCAGCAGCACGAACCCGATCACCGAGCCTTCGATGGTCACACCGAAGGCGAAGTAGCCCACGCCGAACGTGACCGCCACTTGGAGCAGCGCGACGAACCCGGTGGCGAGCGCCTTCCCCGCGATCACGCACGACAACGGCACGGCCGCGGCGCGCATGCGCGTCCAGACTCCGCGCTGCCGCTCGCGCAACAGAAGCAGGCCGCTTTCCATGCCCCAGAACAGCAGGTATTGCAGCGTCATGCCACAGAAGCTGTGCGAGTACGAATTGAACTGCGTGCCGGGGTGCGGCGACACGGCTTCGGCCTCCACCGCGAACGGCGGGGCCGACTCGCGATCGCTCGCCCCGAACGCCTCGCGGGCCACGCACTTCATCACCAGTTCCGTGACGACGCCCTCGCACCATTGGCGCTCGGCGGTCGCGTTCGGGTGATGAAGCAGGTGCAGCGTCGGCCGCGCCTGCGTGCTGCCCGGTTCCCACAGCTTCAGCCGCTCGAACCCGGCCGGCAGCACGACCGCGACCGCCCGCCGCTCGGCGACCAGCGCGTCGGCTTCGGCGCGCGACACTTCCTTCACCTCAAGGCGCGGCGACGCGAGCACCTCGTTCGCGACCTGCCGCGTGAACGGGCCGCCGTCTTCGACGACGACCACAACGGGCAGCTTGGTGTTCGCGCCGGTCGCGGGGCGGTGGAAGATGGCTCCGAACACGGACGCGAGCAGCACCGGCACGACAAAGCACAACAGCGCCGCCCGCCGGTCGGCCCAGAAGAGCCGCCAGTCCTTGCGCGCCAGGCTCAGGGAGAGAGAGAGTTTGCTCATGGGTGTTCGGCCCGCAGCGCGTGTTCCAGCGCACCGGCCGGCGTGCGGTACGCTTCCAGCTCGATCCCTTCCGCCAGCAGCGACGCGAGCGCCAGGCCCAGCGCCTCGCTCGTGTCCGCGGACAGCCGCAACCGGCGGCCGGTGATCTCCAGCGCGACGCCCGGCGCAAGCCGGCGGCGGATCGCGCGCTCCAGGTACTTCGGCGGGCGCGTCCGCAGGTGGCCGTACAGCACCGCGCGCTCGGTCGATTGCGCGCGCAGCAGTTCGGACGCCACGCCGCACGCGACCAGCTTCCCCTGTTCCAGCACCGCGACGCGGTCGCAGCCGCCCTCGGCCTCGTCGATGTGGTGCGTGGTGAGCAGGATCGCGTGGCCGTCGTCGCGGAACCGGGAGAGGTCGGCGAACAGGGCGTCGCGGCTGGCCGGGTCGAGCGCCGCCGTCGGCTCGTCGAGCAACAATACGGGCGGATCGTGCAGCAGCACCGCGGCGAGGGTCAACCGCTGCTTCAACCCACCAGAGAAAGTCGATACGCGGTCGTGCGCGCGGTCGGTGAGTTGCAGGCGCGACAGCGCGCGGGTCGCGCGGCGGCGAAGGTCGGTCCCGGCGAGGTCGTACAGTTGACCGAAGAAGTTCAGGTTCTGAAGCGCGGTCAGTTCGTCGTACACGGCCGGGTCTTGCGGCACCAGCCCGACGCGCCGGGCGAACGCGGCCGGATCGACGCCGCGCGTGCGGCCCTCCACCGCGACCGCCCCGCTCGCCGGATCGAGGACGCCCGCGGCGACCGCAAGGGTCGTACTCTTGCCGCTCCCGTTGGGGCCGAGCAAGCCGACGATCTC
>SXHE01000385.1 GCA_005773755.1 Planctomycetia bacterium | reverse complement strand
GCGACGAACTCGTCGGCCAGTGCGTCGAGCAGCGCCGGGTGCGACGGGGTGTTGTGGTCCCCGAAATCGTTGAGGGGGTTGACGAACCCGCGGCCGAAGAAGTGCGCCCAGAACCGGTTAACGGTCGCGCGGGCGAACATGCGGTTGTCCTTCGCGGTCAGCCACTCCGCGAACGGCGGGCGGTGGCTCTTCGTCGGGTCCGCGGCCAGTCTCGTACCGTCGAGGAGACCCGCGGGCACCTTCTTGCCGCCGTTCCGGGCCTCGCCGTCGTTGGGGATGCCGATGCTGATCTCTTTCGGCGGCGTGGGCGGCTTCTTTCCGGGCTTCGGCTCTTCGAGGTGCCGTTCTTTCACACCGGGGGTGTTCTTGTTCTCGACCGTCTCCATCCGTGCGGCCTGACCGAAGAACGCAGCCAGGCTCCAGAAATCGGTTTGCTTCCACGCGCTGAACGGGTGGTCGTGGCACTCGGCGCACTGGAGTTGCACCCCGAGGTACACCTGCGCGACGTTGCCCGCGAGGATCTTCGGGGCGAACTGCGAGTTCATGTCGCCGTTGTAATAGAAGAACAGTCCCTGCGGCGCTTCGCTGAGCGGGCCGGTGGCGGTGAGGATGTCGCGCGTGACCGCGTCCCACCCGCGCCCCTCGTTCAGTTGCTTCGCGAACCACTCCTTGAACGGCTCCGGCGGCTTCGGCGTCTGATTGACGGTCGTGAGGTAGAAGACGTTCACCCACCGTTCACCAAAGTGCCGGCCGAAGTCTTCACCGGCGAGGAGTGCGTCGATCAACTTCTCGCGCTTGCTCGCGGTGGTGTCGGCGAGGAACGCGGCGGCCTGAGTCGCGGTGGGCGGCTTGCCGACGATGTCGAGGTACGCACGTCGGAGGAACTCGGCATCGTCGGCCTTCGGCGAGGCAGTGACTTTCGCGGCGGTAAGTTTGACGTCGATCTCACGGTCGATGAACTGCGCGACCTCGGCGGGTTTCTTTGCGGGGCGGGACGCGGCAGTGCCTGCTTTCTTCTCGGCCCCCTTCGCACCGGCGGCGATCCACTCGCGAATGAGCTTCTTGTTCGCTTCGGAAACCTTGTTGTCGGTCTTCGGCATCTCGTCTTTCGCGAGTTTCTTCCAGAGCAGACTCTCGTCCGGCTTACCGGGTACCAAGACGGCACCCGACTGCCCGCCCTTGAGGGCGGCCGGCAGTGTGCGGAGATCGAGGCCGTTCTTCTGGTGGACGCCGCCGTGGCACTGGAGGCAGTGAGTGTTCAGCACCGGCAGCACGTCGCCCTCGAAGGTCGGTGCCTTCGGGGCGTCGGCCGCGGCGAAGGCGGGCAGGCACAGGAGTGCGAGCAGGGTGAGTGATCGGCGGATCATGGCGAGAAGGCTCCACGGGCTGTTCGCAACCCGAACCCCGGCCCGGCGGTAAGCAGACGACACCCGCCCGAATATGTCTGGGGGCGGCGGGTATCGGGGTTCCGTTTTCCGATATTCCCACTCCTCTCGTATGGTCCGCCACGATGTCGTTTCGTTCGCCCGCGTCGGGTCTGGTGATCGCCTTCGCCGCGTCCGCGTCCGGGGTTGAACCGGACGCCGCGCCTTCGGGCGTGTACACGGCGGAAGTCGTCGAGGGCAGTCCGAAGATGACGGCGGCCGGGATGGCATGGTGGAACGGAAAGCTCATTATCGCCGACCGCGGCGGGAAGCGGCTCGTCGCATTCACCGCCCCGGACACGTTCGAGACGCTCCGCGAGGGGCCGACCCCGGTCGGGTTGGCGGTCGATCCCGACGGTCATCTCGTCCTCACCGAGCGCGATCCGAACCGCGTCGTGCGGATCAAGGCGGACGGCACCAGCTCCGTGATCGCGGAGAAGGACGTGGGCACGCCGCAGTTCGTGACCGTTCACAAGTCCGGCCGCGTGTTCTGGTCCGGCTTCCCGGACGGCGGCACCCGGAGCGTCGTACCCGGCGGCGCGGTCGAGGTCCTCGCCCCGAAGATCGGTCACACCTACGGCATCGGCATCGGCCCGAAGCAGGACTGGCTCTACGTCGCGTCGAAGCTGCCGAACGCCGACGGCCGCGCCGTGTGGCGGTTCCCGCTCGACGCGGACGGGAAGCCTGGGAAGGGAGAGGTGTTCTTCAGGGTTCAGGATCTCAAGCCGCAACTGGAGAAGCTCCCCGCGGCGAAGGACAAAGGGGAGACGCTGCTGGGCTGGGTCGGGCGGTTGCAGGGACTGGCGGTGGACCGACTCGGGAACGTGTACGTCGCCGGTGCCGAGTCGCACACCTCGGGCGAGGCCGTCGCGGTCATTTCTCCCGACGGCAAGAAGGTCGTGGCCATGATCCTCGGCGTGCCGCGGAACGTGTCGGGGCTGGCGTTCGGCGGGAAAGACGGCCGCACGCTCTACATCACCGGGGCCGGAGAGTACCGGCTGCACCGGGTCCGCTTGCCGGCCGACGGCGCGGGGTGGTGAGCCGCCTGTCTGGCGCGTCGTCGGCCGGGGTTCGGTGACGTGGTACAGTGACGGAAATGCCCCCGCCTTCCCGCCCCGAGCCGTTCCCCATGACCCGATCTGAAACCCACCCGGCCGAGGGTCGCCGCGCCGATCACCACCTGTCCCGCCGGTTATTCTTACAGGGGGCGGGTGCCGCCGCGCTGGGCGGGTTCGGCCGGCTGTTCGCCGCCGACCATGCGGCGAAGGCCGCTGGACAGGGGAAGCACGTCATCCTCGTG
>SXHE01000384.1 GCA_005773755.1 Planctomycetia bacterium | reverse complement strand
CTTGCCGTAGTCCATGATCTTGCAGACGGGGGGCCGTTCCTTGTCGGCCACCTCGACGAGGTCCATACCGGCTTCGCGGGCCATCGCCATGGCTTCCGCGGTGGGAACGATTCCGAGTGCCTCGCCCTCGGCACCGATGAGTCGAATGGGGGTAATGCGGATCGCCTCGTTCATGCGCGGGCCGGACGGGCCACGAGGTGCGTTGCTGCGGTCGAAGGGTGGGATTGTCGTGACTCCTGGACAGAGGGTGGGTTCGCGCCGGCCGCACCCGCGGCCCGGTCGCGCAACCCGTAACACATAACTCTTAACCCGTCGTGCGAGCGTCGTCAACGGGGTTTGTTTCGGGTATTTGGTGTTTCGAGTCCCGCGTTCGGCTCTCGGACCGGGGACACGGGGGGTGGCAATACGCCGGCCGGCCCTTGCCGCGGGGCGTACCAGGTTCGACAATGCCGGCGCTGGGCGGGTTCGCACCCGTCCGGCGCTCCCGCCGTCCGTACCCCGTTTTCGGAGTTGCACCATGTTCCGTTTCGCTGCTCTCGCGGCCCTCGCGTGCGCGCTCGCGCCGCTCGCGCCCGCCGCCGATGACGTTCTTAACGTGAAGATCGGGGACAAGTTCCCCAACGTGCCGCTGGCCGCGGCCCAGATCGACAAGGTGAAGAAGGACGCCAAGACCGTGTCCATCGCCGACCTGAAGGGCAAGACGGTCGTCATCTTCTTCTACCCGGCGGCGCTGACGAAGGGCTGCACGGTCGAGTCGTGCGGGTTCCGCGACCTGATGAAGGACGAAGCCTTTCCGAAGGACGTGGTCGTGCTCGGGGCGAGCAACGACACCGTGACCAAGCAGCAGGAGTTCATCGACAAGGAGAAGTTGCCGATGGCGCTGCTGGCCGACACCGACCAGAAGCTCATCAAGGAGCTGGGCATCCTGTCCGGGAAAGGCCCGCGCGCCAAGCGAGTCACGTTCGTCATCGACAAGGACGGCAAGATCGCCAAGATTTACGACAAGGTGACGCCCGCGAGCCACCCGAAGGAAGTGCTGGAGTTCGTCAAGACCCTGAAGTGAGCGCGGGTCGATCGCGCGAGGATGCGGCCGGGGGCGACCCGGCCGCGTTCGTTTCGGGAGCCGTACCGCCCTCGTAACAGCTCCGTAAATCGCTCTCGTCGGGTCGCGGGTCGTCGCGGTAAAATCGGCGGCCACCCACCTCACACGAGGGCACGCTGTGCACATCACCCGTCTCGTCGCCGTTGTCGCACAGGGCGCGCTCCTGGTTGCTCCGTTCGCGCGCACCGCGCCGCCACCCAACAACCCCGCGCCCGTCACGAAGAAGAACCTGACCGGGGCCGCGATTGAAGTGCGGTACACCGACGACAGCACCATGAAGGTGAAACTGCTCGACGACAAACTGGAACTGACCACCAGGCACGGCGTGTTGCAAATCTCCGCGGCCGACGTGCGCCGGATCGAGTTCGCCACCCGCGTGCCCACCGAAGTGGCCGAGCAGGTGGCGCGGGCCGTCGCGAAACTCAACGATTCCGACTTCAAGGTGCGCGAGGAAGCTACGGAAGAACTGAAGGAGCTACGCGAGCGGGCGTACCCGCAGGTGCTCAAGGCGCTCAAGAGCCAGGACCCGGAGGTGAGCCGGCGGGCCGACGAGATCGCCACCTACATCAAGTCGAAGGTGCCCGCGGCGCTGCTCGAGGTGCGCGAGTTCGACGTGGTTCACACCGACGACTCGAAGAACACCGGACGACTGACGGCCGAGTACCTGCGCGTCGGGACGTACCAGTACGGCGAGCTGCGGCTGAAACTGCACGACGTTCACTCACTCAAGTCGAGCGCGAGCGCGGCGGCGGAAGAGCTGGTCGCGGCGGTGCCCGGCCCGGCGAACATGACGCAGTACGCGAACCAGCCGGGTAAGGTGTTCGTGTTCACCGTGACCGCGAACGCCAACGGCGGGTTGTACGGCACCGACGTGTACACGACCGACTCCAACCTCGCGACCGCTGTGGTTCACGCGGGGCTGGCGAAGAACGGCGAAACGGTCACGGTGAAGGTGCGTGTGCTCGCCGCAGTCGGGGCGTTCACCGGCAGCACCCGCCACGGCATCACGTCGAGCAACTACAGCCAGTACACCGGCTACGAGTTCGTGCGGAAATAGCCTCTTCGCCCTGAAGGGGCGTGCTTCATCAGCCCCGGCCAACGGCCGGGGGAACCCAGCCAAAGAGAACAAGCCCTGAAGGGGCGACTTCCAGGGCTCGGAAGGCCGCCCCTTCAGGGCTTCAATTCTTTGTTGCCACCTCCCCCGGCCGTTGGCCGGGGCTGATGAAGCACGCCCCTTCAGGGCGAAAAACACCAGACAACACTCCTTTCCCCCATCTCCCCTCACTTCCCCCGGCGCAGCACGTCGTCAATCGGGCCGGCGATCTTGACACAAAATCACCTCGGGGCTATGTGCCCGCCTCTCACGCATGATGTCGTTCCGCCGACCGGGAACCCTGAGGGAAGCCCGATGACCGTTTGCCGTCGTTACCGCCACGTGCTCGTAGTCGCCGCGCTCGCGCTGGCCCTGTGGGGTGCCGGCCGCGGCTGGCTCACGGCGGCCGACACCCCACAGGGGCGGCAGATCGCCGCCATTGTGCCCGTGGGCAACCGCCTGCACCAGTCGCAGCAGATCCTCAACATCATGCACTCGCGGCCCGGCAAGGCCTACGACGAGGCCACCATACAAGAGGATGTGCGCCGACTGCTCAACACCCGCTGGTTCACGCCCAGCGGGGTCCGCATCCTCACCCAGAACGAGACCGACGGGCGCGTTACGGTCACGGTGTTCGTCACCGAGTTGACCAGCACCGTGCAGGAAGTCGTCTACGACGGCGCGCAGCACATCAACCGGGGCGATCTACAGACGCTCACCGGGCTGCGCAAGGGCGACGCGATGAACCCGCTCGCCAACGAACTGGGCCGGCAGGCG
>SXHE01000383.1 GCA_005773755.1 Planctomycetia bacterium | reverse complement strand
TCGGCGGCGGGGCGCTGATCGGTGCCCCGCTGTCGCGAATGCTGCTCGACCGAATCGGCGTGGCGGAAACATTCGTCGCGCTCGGCATCGGGTACTTCGGCTTCATGCTGTTCGGTGCGCTGACCGTGCGGCTTCCGGCACCGGGGTGGAAGCCGCCGGGCGCGGTGACGCGGGCCGCGAGTGTCGCCAGCGCGACGCCGTCGGACGCGGTCCGCACGCGGGCGTTCTGGCTGCTGTGGTGCGTGCTGCTGCTGAACGTGACCGCGGGCATCGGGGTGCTGGAACAGGCGTCGCCGATGATTCAGGAGATGTTCCCCGGGCGCGTGACGGCGACCGCCGCGGCCGGGTTCGTCGGCCTGTTGAGCCTGTTCAACATGGCCGGGCGGTTCGTATGGTCGTCGTGTTCCGACACCATCGGCCGCAAGCCGACCTACGCGATCTTCTTCGCGCTCGGCGCGGTGCTGTACGCGCTGACGCCGCAAACCGGCAAGCTCGGCAACGTGGTGCTGTTCGTGGCCTGCTACGCGGTCATCATGAGCATGTACGGCGGCGGGTTCGCGACCATCCCGGCGTACCTGCGCGACCGGTTCGGCACCGGACAGGTCGGCGCGATCCACGGCCGGTTGCTCACGGCGTGGTCGCTCGCGGGCGTCGCGGGTCCGGTGATGGTGAACGAACTGCGCCAAGCACAGATCGATAGCGGCGTGCCGAAGGCGGACGCCTACACGCTGGTCATGTACCTGATGGCCGGGTTGCTCGTGGTCGGGTTCGCGTGCAACTTGCTCGTGCGCCGCGCGGAACCTGCGCAGGCGCAGGTGGTCGCCGAAAGTGGGCCGGTGGAAGCACAACCGCGCGGCGCGATCGACTGGCCGACGGTCGCGTTCCGGTGGGCGTGGGTCGGTGTGCCGCTCGCGTGGGGCGTGTCGCAAACGGTGCTGAGTTCGCTGCCGCTGTTCCGGTAAATGCCGCACGCAAGCCCCGCGTTCCAACGCCGCGCGCGAAGCGTGTATACTGGAACCTCTCCCGCGAACGGAAGGCGCGCCCGTGGCGAAAAATCGCAAAGACGTGTGGTTCACCGCGACGGAGCCGGACCCGCTGTTGCGGATCGTTCGCCCGCCGGCAAGTTCGCCCGCGGTGCCACCCCCGCCTACCCCACCAGTCACACGCCGGCTTCAACTGTATGCGTGCGCGTGCGCGCACATGGTGTGGGACCTGCTACCGACCGCGGCCCATAGCGCGATCACCATTCGCGAGCGGTACGCCGACGGTCGCGCTACCGAAGCTGATTTGCGAGCTTCTTCATTGCTGTGGAGATCGAGTGGTATCAACGCACAGAGTTATGCTCTGGCGGCGGCGCGCGGCGCGACCGGGTATCGTTGGACGGATACCTTGGAAGCTCCAACGAATTGGGATGAATCGAGCGCCGCGCGCGAGGCCGCGAAAGCGCTGGCGGCGAGTGCCGCCGGCCCCGCGCCGTTGCGCGGGCGCGCCACCGAGTGGCACGCGACTTACAACGCGGCGTTCGCCGCGGCGCGCGCGCATCAGGCGGAACTGGTGCGCGACATCTTCCCGCCGCCGGGGTACGCGCCGGGCCTTCGCGCGGAGTGGCGCACTTCGACCGTCGAGGCGATCGCGCGGCAGATGGACGCCACCGGCGATTTCTCTGCCGTGCCGATTCTCGCGGACGCGCTGCAGGATGCCGGGTGCGACGATGAGACGATGCTCGACCGGTGCCGCGCCCCCTTCGGCGTACACTGTCGCGGCAACTGGGTGGTGGATTTGGTTCTGGGTCGCGTGTAGGTTACAAAGACAAGACCCCTCCCCAACCCCTCCCCCGAGGGGAGAGGGGCTAAGACCGGCCGGCGGTCTTACTCCCCCTTCCCTAAGAGGGTAGGGGGTTGGGGGGTTAGGTTCTTCCAAGCGATCCCGATGAACGAAACCACCTGGCTGACGGGCAGCGACGGCGAAGCGATGTTGGAGGTCGTCTCCGACCGCCTGTCGCCGCGTCAGTGGCTGCTGGCGTCCGCCGCATACGCGCGGCGGCTCTGGGACTTCCTCCCCGACGGCGCGCTGCGCCAGGCCGTCGACGTGTGCGAGCGCGCCACCGAGCCGCTGCCGGCGGCACAGCGCGCCGAGTGGCAGAAGAAGCTCGACGCGGCCGTGCCGGGAGCGGTCGAGGCGGCGCAACTGGCCCAGCGCGAGATCGTCAAACCCGCGGACCCGGACGCCGCCGGCCAGGACGCCCCGGTGCTCGCGCGGCCCACGCAGATCGCCCCCTCGTTCCCGCTGTTCCAGGCCGCCAGCCGGCACGCGGCCAACGCCGTCGAGTGGATCGGCGAGGCCGTGGGCGAAGCGGCGCAGGCGGTGCGCGTGCTGTTCGACGAGCCGAGCGCCGAGACGTTTGAGACGATCCGCCCGCTGGTCGAGCAGGCACTCGCAACCCGCACCCGCGCCAACGGCGCGGCCAACAACGCGCTGCGGCTCAAGAGCGAGGGCGACGAACACGCGGACCGCTCCGCCGGCGCGAAGAACAAGCGGATCGCCGAGTCCGAGGCGATCGAGATGGTGCGCAAGGTCGAGGAGGGCAAGGCGCGTAGCGAGGACGATCAGTTCGACGCCGACCTGAAGCGCGAGAAGCGCGAGCGCAAGCAACTGGCCCGCGTGCTGCGCGAGATCGTCGGGAACGCCTTCACCCCGCCGCGGTTCGAGCAGGCGTGGCGCACCGCGGCCGTCGTCGCGCTGGCGAAGGGCATCTTCGAGGAGCGGGCTTTCGACCGCATGATGAGTCTCGCCGACGCGCTGCTCGACGCCGACTGCGACGAGGAGGCCGTGCTGCGGCACTGTCGTGGCACCGAACTGGGCGTGAAGGATCAGGCGCAGCACTTCCGCGGGTGCTGGGTGATCGAGCTGATCCTGGGCCGCTACGAACCGCTACCGCCGCCGAAGCCGGGCAAGAAGCCCCGGCCCCGGCGCACCGCGTTCGATGACATCTTCGATTTCGGCCCATTGCGCGACGACGACGACACCCGCCGCGCCTGAGTTTTCGCGCCCGCGAGAAAATCGCACGAACGTTCCATCTGGCACTTGGCACGGGCCGCGCCATCGGGTATTACTTGCACGCAGCAGCGCGCGACCCCCAACTCCACTCGCACCCGTCGCGCCTGTGGTTCGCATCACACACGTCCTTCGTGAAAGGTTCCGACATGGGGTTCCCCGACCGTCTGGCGCGCGGCCGCGCGCGGCTCGCTGTTGAACTGCTCGAAGACCGCACCACGCCCGCGAAACTCGACGACGCGCTCTCGCTGGCGCTGCCCGATCTGGTCGCGACCGGGGCCGTGGCCGGCGACCGCATCAACGTGGTCATGGCCGCCGACGCGACCGCGGCTGCGGACGCCGCGGCGCTCGCGGCCACACCGTTCGCGCAGAACGTCCGCGCGCTCGGCTTCGGCATCTACAGCGTCGCGCTCACACCGGGCACCGACGTGGCCGCGGCCGTGGCGTACTACGGCTCCGCCGCGGGCGTGCTCACCGCCGCGCCGGACGCCATCGTTCAGCTCCAGAAGACGCCCAACGACACCAGCTACTCGTCGCTGTACGGCATGACGAAGATCGGCGCGCCGACCGCGTGGGACACCACCACCGGGACGAGCGGCTTCGTGGTCGCGGTGATCGACAGCGGCGTGGACTACACCCACCCGGACCTGGCCGCGAACATGTGGACGAACCCGAACGAGACCGCCGGCGACGGCATCGACAACGACAGCAACGGGTTCGTGGACGACATCTACGGTTGGGACTTCGCCAACGGCGACAGCAACCCGTTCGACGACAACAACCACGGTACGCACGTCGCCGGGACCATCGGCGCGGTCGGCAACAACTCGCGCGGCGTGGTCGGTGTGAACTGGTCGGTCAAGATCATGGCGCTGAAGTTCCTCAGCGGCACCGGCAGCGGGTACACCAGCGACGCCATCGCCAGCCTCGACTACGCGGTAAAAAACGGCGCGAAAGTGTCCAACAACAGTTGGGGCGGCGGCGGGTACGACGGCTCGCTGGCCTCGGCCATCGGCCGGGCGCGCACCGCCGGGCACATCTTCGTGGCCGCCGCGGGCAACAGCAGCATCAACATCGACACCACCCCCAGCTACCCGGCCAGCTACATCGGCAGCTACAACAACGTGGTCACGGTCGCGGCCACGAACAGCTCGGACGTGCTCGCCAGCTTCAGCAACTACGGCGCGGGCAACGTCACCCTGGCCGCGCCGGGCGTCAGCATCCTCAGCACCACGCCGAACAACACCTACAGCAGTTTCAGCGGCACCAGCATGGCCGCGCCGCACGTGTCCGGCGCGATCGCGCTGTACTGGGGCGCGAACAGCAGCGCGAGTTACACGGACGTGATCGCGAAGCTGAAAAGTTCCGTGGACGCCGTGAGCGGGCTGAGCGGGAAGGTCGCCACCGGCGGGCGGCTGAACGTCGCGAACATGCTCGCCAGCAGCCCGCCGCCGAGCGTCGCACCCGGCCCGAAGGTCACGGCCGCGAGTTTTACCACGACCAGCACGCAGCTCACGAAGGCGACGTTCACCTTCGACAAAGCCATCAACGCGAGCACGTTCACCAGCGCCGACATCGTGAGCTTCACCGGGCCGAACGGGGCCGTCACGACCAGCTACGCCATCACGCCCGTGGGCACGACCGGCACGACGTTCGACGTGACCTTCACCGCGCAGACCGTTGCCGGCAGCTACACGATGGTCATCGGGCCCGACATCCGCGACACGTCCGGCAACCAGATGAACCAGAACGGCAACGCGACCGCTGGCGAGACCACCGCCGACCGCGCCACCGCGACCGGCAGCCTCGTCCTTACCGTGAACAAGACGTACTCCGCGAACAGCCTCACACTCGCGATCCGCGACAACGCGACCGTGACCTCGTCGATCACCGTGACCGACGACGTGAAGATCACCGACCTGGACGCGAGGGTGACGCTCACGCACACCTACGACAGCGACCTGGTCATCAAGCTCATCGCGCCCACGGGCAAGACGGTCACCCTGTTCAACCGGCACGGCGGCAGCGGCGACAACCTGACCGGCACGACCTTCAGCGACGAAGCGGGCACGGCCATCGCCAACGGCCGCGCGCCGTTCAGCGGCACCTTCCGCCCGTTCGCGGCGCTGACCGGGTTCGACGGGCTGAGCACGAAGGGCACCTGGACGCTCAGTGTGCAGGACGCGGCGACCCGCGACACGGGCACGCTCACGTCCTGGTCGTTCTCGGTCACCGGCACCGTCGGCGGTGGGAACAGCTCGTCGCGGGTACAGGCACTCGGCTTCCGCGACGAAGTGACCGACGAACCGGAGCCGTTCGCCGAACCCATCGCGGTGTCGGTGGTCGAGCCGGTCCGCGCCGCGCCGCTGGAAGTGATCGACAGCCCCGCGGCCGGCGCCGTGTACTTCGGGTTGTTGGGCGAGGCGCGCCGCGAGTTCGCCACGTCCGACGCGCCGACCGCGCCCCGCGCCGAGCGCCCGGCCCCCAGCTTCGACGGCGACTTCAACGCCCCACTGAGCGCCGCTTACGCGATGCTGTATCTGCCGCCGAGTGTGAGCGAAAGCGACGACAGCGCGGGCGAAGGAGAAGGTAACTTCGCGATGGAGTGATCCGTATCCCAGGAAACCGCTGCTCGTTGAACGGGTTTCAGCGAGCGGCGCGGCGTCGGCCCGCCGGTAGCCGTGCAACTGAGAATCGCCGAACGCGCCCGAACCGCACAGATACCGGCGGGCCGACGCTGCGCCGCTCGCCCCACTACATTTTCTTGGCCGCCTTCTCGCCTTCTTTTAGTTCCCAGTACGCGCCGACTTCCGGCGCGTCCCAGGTTTGCGTTTCGCCCCACGACCACTTCACCGTGACGCGCTTCACCTTGCCCGCGTCGCCGAGGCCGAACAGGACGCGCGGGTCGCTGGCGCTCAGGTAGCTGCTGCCGCCCTTCACGAACCGCGTCAGCGTGCGCTTCTCGCCCTCGACCGTGACCGTCGAGCCGACGAGGTCGCGGTGGGCTTTACCGGCCAGCCTCAGGCCGAGCCACGGGTGGTTGCCGGTCGCGCCCTCGTTGCGGAGCACCGCGACCGCGCCGTTGCTGTGTGTGACGACCAGGTCCGGGCGGCCGTCGTTGTCCAGGTCGCCGACCGCCAGCCCGCGGCCGAGCGCGGGCACCTTGAAGTACGCCCCGCCGCGGTTGGAGACGTCCTTGAACACGCGCCCGCCCTCGCCGGGCGCGTTGTGGAACAGCACAGGGAGCTGCTTCGCGGTGCCGCCGGTCGGGTGCCGCAACACGTGGCCGTGCGCAACGACGAGGTCTTCCCAGCCGTCGCCGTCGAGGTCGGCGAACGCGGTGCCGAACCCGACCCGCGACAGGCCGATCGCGCCGATCCCGACCTTGCGCGAGCGGAAGTCGAACACCTCGCCGCCGAGGTTGTGGTACAGCGCGTGCAACTCGCCCTGAAAGTTTGTGACCCAGATCGCGGCGCGCCCGGTGCCGTCGTAGTCGGCCGCGTCGGTGCCCATGCTGCCGTTGTAGAGCCCGCTCTCGTCCACCGCGACGCCCGCGGCCAGCCCCTTCTCTTCGAGCCGGCCGCCGCGGTTGAAGAACAGGAAGTTGTTGGTGGCGTCGTTGGCGACGTAGACGTCGGGCCGGCCGTCGCCGTTCACGTCTACTATTACGACGCCCAGCCCGCACCCGTCCGGCTTGAAGTTGTGTTCGGCGGACACGTCGCGGAACGCCTTGCCCCCGTCGTTCTTGAAGAGCGCGTGAACGACCGGCTTGAACTTCTGCGGCGGGCACACGTCGCGCGGGATGCCGCCGGTCTGGGCCTTGCACTGCGGGTTGTTGGCGAACGACCAGTCGCAGTACCGGCACACGTACAGGTCGGGGAAGCCGTCGCCGTCGGTATCGCCCCACGCGGCCCCGGTACACCAGCCGGTCGCGGTCAGGCCGAGTTTCGCGCCGACCGCGACGAACTTGCGCCCGCCCATGCCGTCCGGCTCGTTGTGGAACAGTTCGACCCGGCCGAACCCGGTCACGACGAAGTCGGGCCAGCCGTCGCGGTCGTAGTCGGCCACCGCGACGCCGTGCGTGTACCACCACGCGACGTTCAGCCCGGCCTTGTCGGTCACGTCCTCGAACTTCAGCCCGCCGAGGTTCCGGTACAGCTTGCACGGGTGGCCCTTGAGGTCCGTCTTCGTGGGGCCGTCGAAGTACCCGCCGCCGACCACGAACACGTCCAGTTTGCCGTCGCCGTCGTAATCGAACAGCGCGACGCCCGCGCCGAGCGATTCGAGGATCGTGTACTGATCGGCCTCTTCCCCGGTGCGGCACGTCGCGCGAATGCCGGTGTCCTCGGTCACGTCCTTGAACCACGCCGGGCCGGTGTACGGCGGCTCGCTCGGGGCGGGCTCCGGCTCCGGTTCGGGGGCCTTCGCGGTGGGCGCGGAGCGCGAGCACGCGAGCACCGCAACGAGCGCCGCGAGCGCGACCGCACCGGCACACCAGGCGAGCGGACGATACCGGCGCGGCACGGCGGGCATGGCACAATTACCGTGAGGAGGGGCGGTCATTTCTTCGGCGGCGCGCGGCGCGCGACCGCGATCTCGTCGGCCCGTTTGCGGTACTTCGCGGCCTCGTCCGGCTTGCCCGCGAGTTGCATACACCGGGCCAGCGCGAGGTTCGTTTCCGGGATGTTCGGGGCGCGCTCGTGGGCCTTCTTCAACAGCGGTTCGGCCGCCGCGACGTTGCCCGCGTCCAGTTCGAGGTGCCCCAGTTCGACGAGCGCCGACAGGTCGTTGGGGTCGCGGGCGAGCATCGTGTCGAGGTGCCGCCGGGCGTCGGCCGCGCGGCCCACGGTGCGGTACGAAGTCGCCAGCGCGAACCGCACCCGCTGATCGTCCGGCCGGGCCTGATGCATCTTCTCGAAGTGCCGAATGGTGCCGTGCGGGTCGATCTGCGAGACGCCCTGCGCCAACTGATAGCGGGTCTCGTAATGATCGGGATCGAGGGCCAGCGCCTCGCGCAGCGCGGCGAGACCGTCGGCGTGCTTGTTGAGCGCGAGGGCCACGCGCGCCTTCCACAGCAGCCCCTGCACCTGATCGGCGGTACCCGGTCGCCCCGCGAGCCACCGCTCGATGGCCCGGTTCAGATCGGGGGTCGCGGCCTCCATCGCGGCCAGTGCCGCCTCTTCGGTGTCCCCGTCGGCGCGCCCCTCGCCCAGCGGCGCGACCAGCCGCAACTTGCCCTCGATGTAGGCTTCGGCCGCAAGCTCCGCGTCCGGCGCGCCGGGCCGGGTCACGAACTCCGCGAACACGCGGTTCAGTTCCGTGGCGCTGCCGGCCTGTGCGCGGAGGAACCGGGCCTCGCGCTCCAGTTCGGGCGTGACCCCGAATCGTTTCTCGTAGTCACCCTGGATGAGTCGCGCGCGGTTGAAGTCGCTCGCGCGGCGCGCGGTCTGCGCGAGCAGCAGGAACGCGACCCGGTCGTTCGGGTGCGCCTCCAACCGCGCCGCGAGCAACCCGACCGCGGCCTGGAACTCGCGCCGGTCGAGTGCGGCACGGGCCTCATGCAGCGGGTCCGGGCGCACCCACTCCCACACGCCCCACGTCCCTAGACCGACAAGCACCGCGAGCGCCGCGTACACGGCGCGGCGGCGCGTCCACCGGCGCGGGCGCGGCGCGCCCTGCGCGTGGCCGGCCGGCGTGACGGGAGCGGGTTTCGAGCGGCGGCTGCGCATCGGTGCGATCTCACTTCTTCTCGCCGCGCAGGTCCAGCACCGCGTCGCCGAACGCCCGGCCGATCTTGAACATGGTCTTCGCACTGCCGAGATAGTGGAACGGGAAGTCGCTGCCCACCTTGTTCCACTCGTCGATGTTCTCGCGCCAGCCCTTCTTGAACACGGCCTCGGCTTCCTGATCCCAGAAGGCGTCCGTCTTCACCAGCGCCACGTTCCCTTTGAACTCGCTCAGTTCCATCACCGCGGCCTGCGCGTCCTTGAACTTCTTCACACCGCCGGCCGCCTTCTCGCCGTCCACGCCCATCTGCCCGATCACGAACGGCAACTTCGGGGATTTGAAATCCTTGCGCACGTCGCGGATGAAGTGTGCGAGGTTCGCGGTGTACTCCGCGGTCGCGTCGGCGGAGATCATGTCGTTCCAGCCCTGGAACCAGATGAACCCCGCGAGTTCGTAGCCCTGGCCCGCGTAATCGGGGAAGTGCTTCTTGATGTCCGCGAGCGTGCCGTTGACCTCCGTAAGCATATCGCGGTAGGCCGCACCGAACGGCCTCTTCACGTCGTCGAGCGTGCTGTTCTCCTTACCCTTCTGCTTCTTGAGGTTCGTGAGCATCTGTTCGAGAACCTTTTCGTCGGGCAGCTTCGCGCTCGGCGAACGGAAGTCGCGGTGCAGGCTCTTCCCGCCCCACGCGGCCTTGATGAGCAGCACCTGTTCGCCGTACCGGTCGCCCACGACGGTGCCGAACTCGAGCTCCGGCCCGATGCACTTGGGCGAACCGTAGCCGACGGTGAGCTTCCCCTTGCGGTCGAGGACCTTGACCCACACGTCGTCGCGCTCGGCCCACTTGCCGTCCTTGCGCCAGTGCTTGAACAGGTCGCGGGTCGCCGCTTGTTCGGCCTGATACTCGGCCAGAGTCATCTTCGCCTTCCCCTCCATGTTCGACTGCCCGGCGAGGATGAACACCTTGATCGGCGTGGGCGGGTCCGCGGCCAGAAGCGGCGTCGGCGACGACGCGAGCAGAGCGAGAACGAGCAGCGTGCGCACGGCATGTCCTTCAGAGAGAGTGGCGAGAAGACGATTGTTCCGCGAGAGCGTGTGCGGCACAACGGAAATCCGCGCCGCGTTCGCGCGCCCGTCGCTACGCTATCACTCCGTAGCCACCCCACACAGGAGACACCACAATGGGCGACCGCGAACAGAGGCTCGAAGCCGCCGGGTATCCGCTGGCCCGCGGGCCGGTGGAAGGGCCGGTCATCGACCTGCTCTCGATCCTCGGCGACACGCTGTACGCCTCCGGGCAGGTGCCCAACGACGCGGGCGTGCTGACCAGCAAGGGGAAGGTGCCGTCACAAGTGTCCGTCGAGGACGCGACGAAGGCCGCGGCCCTGTGCGCGGCCAACATCTTGCGCGCGATCGTCACCAAGCTCGGCTCACTGGACCGCATCGAGCGCGTGGTCCGCGTGACCGGCTATGTGAACGCCGACCCGGACTTCTGCGACTGCCACATGGTCATCAACGGCGCGACGAACTTGCTGAAAGCGGTGTTCGGCGCGGAGCAAGGCCGCCACGCCCGCACCGCGCTGGGCATGGGCCAACTCCCGCTCGGCTGTAGCGTGGAGGTCGAAGCGATCTTCCAGTTGAAGAAGTGAGGCGCGGGCCGAAAGCTATTCTCATTTCGGGATGCGTATTGGGCGTCCAGCGAGCCGCGACCGCAAGGGAGCGGGCAAC
>SXHE01000382.1 GCA_005773755.1 Planctomycetia bacterium | reverse complement strand
GCCGCAGCGCTGCGCGACATCGGCAAGCAGGTGGCCGCGTCGCGCAAAGCCGCGGCCGTGCCGCTCGGTTCCGCGGACAACATCCCCACGGCCGCGAACGTCTCGCAGAGCCTGCCCGTTGTGGTGTACCCGCAGCCGGTGCCGGTCGCGCCCGTGCCGAGCGCCTTTACCGAACTGGAAGCCACCGACCTGCCCGCGCCGTCGGGCGAGGCGGCGAAGCCGCGCGCGAAGCGCGCGACCCGCGGTGCGGGCCTCTGGGTCGCGCTGGCGCTGGTGCTCGCGGTCGTCGGCACGGTCGCCGCGATCAAGTTCACGCAAAAGAAGCCCGACCCCGCGCCGGAGCCGGGCAACACGGTGAAGGCCGACCCGCCGAAGAAGGACGAGAAGCCGATAGACAAGGCAGCGCCACCGACACCGACACCGAAGATCGAACCAGCAGGAGCCGACGACGAACTCGCTGCCAAGTGGGTGCTGTCCGTCGGCGGGAAGGTGCGAATCAAGGACGCTACAGGCGAACGGGACATCAAGGATCCGAAGGGGTTACCCGCCGGGTCGTTCACCGTCGTCGCGGTCGATCTGAACAACTGCGACAAAGTTCGCGACACCGATCTTGCTCGGCTCAGTCGGCTCGCGCTCACCAGCCTCACGATGCACAACACGAAGGTAGGAAACGACGGCCTCGAACACCTGCGAAAAATGACCTCGCTCACCTGGCTGTCGCTGGCCGACACCGACATCACCAGCGCGGGCCTCTCGCACTTGAACGAGCTGAAACTCACCGGCCTCACGTTCGACGGTACGAAAGTTACTTCTGACGGCCTGGTTCACATCGCCCCGCAGAAGGAACTGAACACGCTGTCGTTGAACCGAACGACCGTGGGCGACGCCGGGTTGTCGCTCCTGACCGGTCTGAGCAAACTCAAGGTGCTGTACGCGACCGATACTCTGATCACCGACAACGGCGCGCGGGAGTTTTCCAAAGCGCCGCGCAACTGCCGGGTCGTGCGGGGCGACTCCGACCGCGCCGCGGCGCTGTGGGCGTTCTCCGTCGGGGGCAAGGTCACGATCCACGACGGCAAGACCCCGAACGCGAATGTGAACCGCGTTGAGGATTTGCCGCCCGGCCCGATCGTGCTCACGAAGCTCGATTTCACTGGCGTCGGCGCGTCCGTGAACGACGCGGGCTTGGCCAAGCTGAAAGGGCTGACGGCTCTCACCTTCCTGAACATCTCCGGTTCGCCGATCACCGACGCCGGACTCGTCAGCCTCAAGGACCTCACTTCGCTCGTTACGCTCGACGTGAAGAACACCAACATCGGCGACGCGGGCCTCGAACACCTCGTGGGACTGAACAGACTCACCGTGCTCAAAGCCACCAACACGCAGATCACCGGCCCCGGTGCACAGAAGCTCGCGAAGGCACTGCCCAAGTGCCTGATCACCAAGAACGGCGGCTCCATTCAGCCGCAAGGCGGCGACCGCGCCGTGGTGGAGTGGGCGCTCTCCGTCGGCGGGAAGGTGCGCGTCGTCGGCCTCGCCGGACTTCAGATCGGAGACGTGAAAGACCTGCCCGCCGGGCCGCTCGTCGTGCAGCAGATCGATTTCGGCGCGAACGACAAGGTCACCGACGACGACCTGAACCGGCTCGATGGGCTGATCGGGCTGTCCCACTTCTACCTGAACGGCACGACACTCACAGACGCGGCGCTCGCGCATTTCAAGAACATGAAGGACTTGGCCGAACTCGGCGTCACGTCGCCCATGATCACCGACGCCGGCCTCGCGCACCTCGCGGGCCTCAACTTGCAGACCGTGTTCCTGGGCGGGACACAAGTGACCGACGCAGGCCTCGCCCACCTGAAAAACATGGGCAAGATGAACACGCTACGCCTGGAGAAAACCAAGATCACCGGCCCAGGCCTCGAACACCTCCAGAACCTCAAGGCGCTCAGCCATCTGATCCTCACCGACACGCCGCTGACCGACGAAGGGCTGAAGTATCTGGCGCTGTTGCCGCGACTCGAACTGCTCGATCTGAAGGGCACGAAGGTCACGGCCGAAGGTGTCGCTGCGCTCCAGAAGGCGCTGCCGAAGTGCAAGATCACCTTCGGAACGAACGCGCGCGCCGCCGCCGAGTGGGTTTTCGCGGCCGATGGGAAGTTGAGGACGCGTAAAGACGGTGTGGACTGGCAACTCTCTGTGCCCGCCGACCTTGCCCGACACCCTGAGCTGGTCGTGGTGCGCGTCGATCTGGGTCTGAGCAAGAAACTCACCGACGCAGGGCTTGTAAACCTCGCCGCGTTCGACGGTCTCAACACCCTGTTCCTCAACAACACCCCCGCCACTGACGCGGGGCTTGCTCACCTGAAAGGGCTGAAGGGTCTTACGGAGCTGTCGCTTAATAACACCGCCGTAACCGACGAGGGCTTGAAGCACTTGTACGGGTTGTCGAACCTCCGCGTCCTGTACGCGTCGAAGGTCGGCACCACTGCGGCCGGGATCGCCGCGCTCGCGAAGGCGCTCCCGAACTGCACCATCTACAGCGACGGCGGTGTCATCGAACCGAAGCTCACCGACAACCGCGCGGTCGCGGAGTGGGTGTTCTCGGTTGGTGGCAGCGTTACGATTCGAACGCGCGACGGCAGCGAGCGACAAACCGTCAACGCTAAAGACCTCGACAAGGAATGGCCCGTCATTTTGCTCCGCATCGACTTGAGCGGACGGAAAGGTGCGACCGATGCCGAACTCGCGCGCCTCGGCAAGCTGGTCGATCTTCGGCAACTCCACCTCAACGCGACGCCGGTGACGGGCGCGGGCCTCGCACACCTGAAGCAACTGCCGAAGCTCGCCAACCTGTACCTGTCCGGCGCGCCGGTCGGCGATGACGGGGCCGCGCACTTGGGCGCGATGCCCTGGCTCAAGCACCTCGACTTGAGCGCGACCCAGATAACCGACGACGGGCTTCAACACATCGGCAAACTGAAAGGCCTCACCGATTTGACCTTGTACGGCGATAAGATCACAAACACCGGCCTCGCGCACCTCGCGTGGCTGACGGAACTCGAACGGCTCGTCGTCAGCGACACCCAGGTGACCGACGCCGGACTGGTCGCGCTGAAACGCATGACCAAGCTCCAGTACCTGTCGCTCAAAGGACCACGTATCACCGGCACCGGGCTCGTTCACCTCAAAGACGCCCCGCTGTGCGAGCTCGACCTTCCATACACGGCGCTGACCGCTACCGGTCTCGCGAACCTCAAGGAGTTCACCAAACTGGAGCGCCTTTACATGGAGAACGCGCCGGTCACGGACTCAGCCCTTGCTCACGTCGCAGATTTGAAAGAACTGACCGTGCTCCGGCTCGGCGGCACGAAGGTCACGGACGACGGGCTGCACCGCCTGAAAGCGGTTCCCAAACTGACGTTTCTGAACCTGGAGCGCACCGCGATCACGGACGCTGGGCTGGACCGGTTGAAGGAGCTGACCGGCCTCACGTCGCTCAACCTGAACGAATCGAAGGCGACCGCGGCCGGCGTACAGAAGCTGAAGGCGGCGCTCCCGAAGTGCGCGATCAGCGCGGGGAACCTGAAGCCGTAGCGCGCGGTCGGGTCTTAGCGGAACCGCTCCGCGAACGGGCGGATCGTCTCGCCGTCGCCGGTGTCGAGCACCGCGAACACCACCCGCGCGAAGACGCCGGCAAACCGGCCGCGCAGCGCGCTCGCGAACAGGTCCGCGATCATCTCCGGGTCGTTGCGGAACACGCCGCAGCCCCACGCGCCCAGCACCGCCGCGTCGTGCCCGTGCCCGGCCATGATCGCCAGCACCTTCTCGATGCGGTCGGCCATCGCGTCGCGGATCACATCACGGCGACCGGGCTTGTGTTCCTTCTCGAAGACGCCGGCGTTCACCGCGGGCGAAGTGACGAACGCGCACGGGTACGGCGCGTCGAGTGGTTCGCCATCGTCGTCCTTGAACACCGGGACCGCGGGCGAGTAGATCGCGTAGTTGGTGTAGAACCCGCCGGGCAGCGCCGCGTGGTGCCGGTACATCGCGTTGCCGTTGATGCAGTCGTACAGGGCCGACGCGCGGCACAGCGACTCCTCTTGCGCCCGTGCGCCGGTGAGGAACCCGCCGCCGGGATGCCGGGCGCTGGCGAAGTTCAGCGCCACCGGGTTCGCACCCGCGGCCACCAGTTGCCGAGCGGCGCTCAGTGTGGTGTCGTTTACGACCTCGAACGCGGTCGCGCGGTCGGACGGGACGACGTTCGGGAGCGGTGCGCCCGGCGGGTAACTCACGGTGCCGTTGCACGCGGCCTCGACGAGGTGCCGGATCGCGACCTTCTCACCGGCCGCGTTCCGATAGCGCCCGGCCGCGACGCACTCGACCGTTTCGCGGGCGACCTCCGCGGCCCTGCTCTTCTTGTTGCCCATTCGTGCCTCCGTGTGTGCCGTGCGAGTGACACGAGAGCCGGCGGACAGGTTCGTGGCGCGCGGCGCTTGCCCCTTCCGGCGTGCCCGCTACAATACTCACTCTTCGCGAATACCGAAAATGAGGGAGGCCGCGTCATGGCACACAAAAAGGGGCAGGGGTCGGTTCGCAACGGTCGCGACTCGCTGGCGAAGCGCCGCGGGCTGAAGGCGTACGGCGGTCAGGCCGTGACCGTCGGAAGCATCATCGTGACCCAGTGCGGGACCAAGTTCTCGCCCGGCCGGTTCGTGCGGCTGGCGAAGGACAGCAGCATCTTCGCGCTGGTCGACGGCAAGGTGTACTTCGACCAGGCCGGCAAGCGCATCAACGTGGAGCCGACCGACCCGAACGCGACCCAGGTTTGCTGAGTCGGGCCTGAGCAAACGAGTGCGCCCGCGCGACGTGTCGCGCGGGCGCACTCGTTTGCGCGCCGTGGGCGAGCCACCGTCACTCCGGCGGTTCCTACAACGTCCCTCATGCACACTTCCATTTTCGCGCTGCTGGCGGTCGGGGCCGGGGCGTGTATCGCGCTCCAGGCGTCGGC
>SXHE01000381.1 GCA_005773755.1 Planctomycetia bacterium | reverse complement strand
CTCCCTGAAGGGAGGGGGGGAGAATGGGACGGAGCGCGCGGTAGCGGCTTTCCTTCTTCGAGAGCCAGAAGGACTTCATCAGGGGGATTTCCGCGCCGCAGCCGCTGGACTCGCACCGCACCGTGCGCGCCCACAGGTAGGCGATGGGCTTGGCCCCGTCCGCGTCCGGCGGGTAGAAGTCGGCGAGTTCCTTTTCGGCCGCGGCCTTCACCTTCGCGCCCGCCGCGCGCAGTTGCTCCGCCAGTTCGAGGCCGTGGCGCGGGATGTCTTCGAGCAGCACCTTGTTGATGAGGCACGCGACCGGGTTCAGGTCGCTGGCGAACGCTTCGCAACCGAGCCGCAGCGCTTCGAGCGGGATCGAGCCGCCGCCGGCGAACGGGTCCACGACGAGCGGGTCTTCGTCCGGGTGCGCGGCCTTGACCAGCCCGCGGCCGGCTTCGAGGTAATCCGGCACACCGGCGTTGTCCCAGTTGGCGAACTCGCCGATGAACTTGAGGATCGCCCGGCGCAACGAGAGATCGGTACCCTCGAAGTCGCGACAGTTGCCGATGATCTGGAGGAACTCGCGGGCCTTCGCCTTGAACGCCGGCGGGCACAGCGGATCGACCGGATCGGGGAGCAGCAGGGCGAGGAGCATGGACCGACACGCGGCCAGCGGTCGCCGCGCCCACCACAGGTGCAGCGTGGACGGGTGCCCGTGGCGAATGGACTTCTCGCGGGCCGCGTGCGCGGACACGACCGCGATGGGGAAGTCCACTTCGGCCAGCCGCTTGCAGTTCTTGGGGATCATGCAACAGTACCTAATTCCGTACCTAATTAATTAGGTAGTACCCAGTTTCCACTTCGCGGTCTTCTTCCACTGGGCGTTTCGCCCTTTGGTGACGCACGCGACTTGCCCTTCGGCTTGCCTCTTCTTCAACACCCCGCGAATGAGATCGAGACCGACGCCGGGGCAGTCGCGTTGCAGGTCCCCGACCTGAAAGTTGCCGGTGCGTCGGTCGATGGCGCTCAGCACGAGTGCCGTCTTCGATCCTCGCGGTGAGGCCGTGTCGCCGACCCGGCGCTCGAACTCTTTGGAGGCGTCGAGGAGCGTGTACAGCAGGTAGTTGGTGTACGGCCAGTGGTCGTGTTTGCCCTCGTGCCAGCCGGCGGAACTGAACTTGAGGGTCTCGTAGTAGCGCTCCTTGTTCGCTTCGACGAGGCGCTCGAGGCTGATGTAGCGGCCCACCTCGAAGCCGAGGTGGTAGCACTGGAGCAGGAACAGCAAGCGGGACGTGCGGCCGTTGCCGTCGCGGAACGGGTGGACGCAGAGGAAATCGAGGTTGAACGCCCCCATCGCGACGAGCGGGTGAACGGTACGGGTGCGGAGCACGGTGTCCCAGCGCGCGACGAGTTCGGCCATGAACGCGGGCGTGTCCGCGACGCGCACGGTGCGGAACCGGACCTCGCGCCCGCGGTTGGGGATCACCTCGATGATGTCGTTGTCGTGCCGCTTGTACTGGCCCGCGTCGCCGACCCCGCCCCGCGACAGGCTGTGCAACTGCTTGATGGTGTCTTCGGTGAGGGGCAGGTCGGCCCCGCGGGTGTGGATCAGTTCGAGCGCGTGCCGGTACCCGCGCACCTCCTCCTCGTCGCGGTCGCGGAGCAGCGCCTTCCCGAACACAACGGTGCCGACCCGCGCCGCATCGACCTCAACCCCCTCAATGCGGTTCGACGACACCGCGCTTTCGATCAGCGCGTGCTCGCGCAGAGCTTTGAGCTTCTGGGGCGACTGTTTGGTGAACAGCTCCTGCTTCCCCTTCGCCTCACCGAGGTCCGTGAGGTACCACGCGGTCGCCGTGGGCACGCTCGCGGGCGGTTGGTCGAAGCGGCGAAGGGTCATCACGACGGGTTGCCTCCCGGTGCCATCGCGGTCACGCTCAGTTGGTAGTGCTTCACGGCCGTCACCTCGGCCCAGGGGAAGCGGGCCGGGTCCGCGAACGTCTTCACGACGGGCATCGCGTTGCAATCGGTGACGACGTACAACCAATAACAATCGCGGCGGTCGTCGGCCACCCGGCGCTCGTTGGGGGTGAGGAACACGGTGCCGGTCGGCGCGCCGATGCCCTTCACCTCGATGAGGCGCAGTTCACCGGACGCCGGGTTCATGCTGCTGATGTCGTAGCCGAGGTTCTGGGCGCTGACGTCTTCGGGCACGCGGTTCGCGGCGGTCTCGTAGGCCATGACCGCGTCCATCGCCCGCTTCTCGGTCTCCGGGTTCACCTTGAGGTTCTTGATCTCCGGCGACTCGCGCTCCGGGTGCGGTAGGATCAGCACGGCGGTGACGCGCTCGACGCCTTGCAGGGTGAGGGACCGCTGCCGCACCAGCTCTTCGCGGCGCTGGTTGCGGCGGCGCTCGAGGTCGTCGTACTTGCTGTTGGCCTGCGTGAGTCGCCCTTCCGCGCCGCCGTGCTTCTCGTCCACGGCCTCCTGCGCCCGGCCGATCTCTTCGTCGGCCTTGTGGAGCAGCTCCTTTAGCGACAACTCGACGTGATCCTCGACGCGCTTGACTTCGGCGACGCGCTCGTCCGCGACCTCCTTCAGGAACTCGTCGAGCGCGCCGGTCTGGAGCCACGCCAGGGGTTCGTCGGCGAACGCGATCGCCGGAAGTTCGGCGGGCACCGGTTTGGCGGGAACGAAGTCGTTGAGCGCGCCGGGTTCCGCGGGCGTGGTGCAGCCGTCGGCCGCGGTGTGAACGACGAACAGCCGCTCGTGGGCCGTCTGGCCCAGTCCGTCCACGACTTTCGCCCGGTAGAAGTCGAGCCGGGCCGGTTCGTCGTGGCGGAGCGAGTAGAAGCACGCCCCGCGCGCGAGGTCCGGCCGGGCGATCACGACGGTGTGCCGCCGCACCGCCTCGAACAGCGGGTGCCCCGGCGTGACCCATTCGAGGTTGTGGGTCTTGGCGGTGTCGCGCTCGGTGGTGAACCGGTCGTACTTGTCCTTGATGACGGGCAACTTCCAGTCGGCCGCGGTCTCGTACTGCTGGAGCGCGTGCGGGGTCTTCGGCGGGTCGAACGTGTGCGGCAGTTGGGCGAACGGCTTGAGCGCGAACGGGACGCGCGCCGCCGCCTCCGCGAGGAACCGGGCGATGGTCTCCGGCACCACCCGCCGCTCCTGCGCCTTGGCCTTCCGCTCGACGAGCATGTTCAGGTTCAGTTTCTTGGACGCCAGCCCTTCGAGGGCGTTCTTGCAGATGGCGCGGAAGTGCCCCTCGTCCACGTCCTTGAGGAGTTCGTCTTCGAGGTCGTCGCCGCTCAGCTTGCCGGCGTAGTAGTCGCGCAGCACGCGCTCGATCTGCGCCGCGGGCAGCACCTCGCCGACCACGTTGAATACCGCGTCGTCGTCCAGCGCGTTGCGGATCTCCTGCAACTTCTCCAGCAGCTTGCGGAGGACGCTGCCCTCGATGGTGTTGGTGGCGACGAAGTTGAAGATGAGGCAGTCTTCGGTCTGGCCGTACCGGTGGATGCGGCCCATGCGCTGTTCGAGCCGGTTCGGGTTCCACGGGATGTCGTAGTTGAACAGGACGTGGCAGCACTGGAGGTTGATCCCCTCGCCCGCGGCTTCGGTCGCGACCAGAATCTGGATGTCGCCCGACTTGAACTGGGCCTCGGCGTGCAGTCGCGTGCCCGGCTGCGGGTCTTTGGGTTCGCCCGCGTGCATCCCGCCGTGGATGAACCCGACGGTGAACTTCCAGTCGTCCTTCAGCACCTTGACGAGGTAGTTCAGGGTGTCGCGGAACTCGGTGAAGATGAGCAGCCGCTTCCGCGGGTCGTCGAAAAACCCCTCGCTCTTCAGCAGGTCCTTCAACTTGCACAGTTTGGTTTCGGTCTGTGCGTCTTCCACGCACTTCGCCTGCCCCGCGAGGTCGCGCAGCTCGGCGATCTCGTTCCGCACCTGATCGGCGTTCTTCGCGAGCGTGGCCGCGGCGATCTTGGCTTCGAGCCGGTCGCGCTCGTCGTCGTCCATTTCGTCCAGTTCGTCCGCGTCCGGCAGGTCGTCCGGTATGGGTGTGTTGAGCGCCTTCTTGAGGGCGCTGTCCAGCCGCTCGGCCCGGTTCGTGAGCGACGACCGCAGGGAGAACGTGCTGGACGCCAGCCGGCGCTGGAACAGGGCCATGAGGAACCCGACGGCCCGCGCCTGCGGGTTGTCGCTGCCGGCCGCGGCGGCGCTCTGCTTCTTCACGAACTTGGTCACGGCGCGGTACAACTCGTGCTCGTCGCCGTCGATGTGGAAGTCCACCGTCCGCGGGATGCGCTTGGTGAAGATCGGCTTGGCCTTCCACGAGCCGTCCGGCTGGCGCTCCGGGAAGAAGACCATCTTCTCTTTGGTGCGCCGCAGGTAGAACGGTGCCCGGCCGCGGTTCATGGCCTCCTTGATGGAGGTCGCGTCCGCGTACACGTCCGGGTCGAGCAGTTGCAGGAACAGGCGGAAGTTCTCCGGGTCGCCCTTGTGCGGCGTCGCGGTGAGCAACAGCAGGTGGTCGGTGGAGTCGCGGAGCAGCTCGCCGAGCGCGTACCGGGCGGTCTTCTTGGCCGGCGGCGACCACGACATGCGGTGGGCCTCGTCCACGATGACCAGGTCCCACCGGGCCTGCTTCAACCCCGGCAGGATGTCCGTGCGCTTGGCGAGGTCGAGCGACGTGATGACCCGGTCCTGATCGGCCCACTGGTTGACGCCGAACTGCTCTCGGATGTCGGACCCCTTCATGACCACGAACTTCTCGTCGAACTTCTCTTTCAGTTCGCGCTGCCACTGGAACGCGAGGTTGGCCGGGCACACGATGAGCACCCGCCGGACGAGGCCGCGGAGCTTCAGCTCGCGGATGAGCAACCCGGCCATGATCGTCTTGCCGGCCCCCGCGTCGTCGGCGAGCAGGAACCGTACCCGCGGGAGCTTGAGCAGGTAGTCGTAGACCGCTTCGAGCTGGTGCGGCAGCGGATCGACGCGCGAGATCGAGAGCGCGAAATACGGATCGAACTCGTAGGCGATGCCGAGCGCGTCGGCCTGGATGCCGAGGCGGACGAGCGCGCCGTCGCCGGCGTAGTCGCTGGTCGCGGTGACGACCTTGAGTTGCGCGAGTTGCGATGCGTCGAGGGAGACTTTGCGGAACTTCTCGGTGGTCAAGCCGACCACGCCGAGGGTGAACCCACCGGAGGCCGAAGGTTGCACGGTCTCGACGCGAACGGGTTCGGCGAACAGCGGGCCGGTGAGCACCTGCCCCGGTTGTACGTCAGTCATCGCGGCACCGTCGTGGAGGGTCGGATCGCGTGGGCGGGAGTGTCACAGCCCCGATGTCCGCGTGATCGTTATACGCGGACGATACCGCGAAAGGCACCGGAACGGTATCTCCGCAGTCCCGCACACTAACTTGGGGAAATCGAACTACTGGCATTGGGTTCAGTATCGAGGTTTGGTAGGGTACTCTCGTTCCGGTGGTCATGTCACCCCATCGGAACTCGGCCGGGGCAAGAGGCCTCGGGAACGCCATCAAACGTGAGCGCGTCGGACGCACGCCCGTTGAACGCCCGGACCCGCACATCACGATGCCCACGTCATTCCGCCGCGCCGCTCGCGCGCTCGCAGCCTTCACGCACCTCGACCGGTTGTTCAACCTGCGCGCCAAGTACCCCGGCGGCCGCGCGCCGCGCACCCGGCTCGAGGTTACCGCGCTCGAAGAGCGCGTCGTGCCCGACGGAACCCAGGTCGACCTCGAATGGCTGGCCGATGGGGGCGAACCGGGCACGGCCGCGGAACTGCGCGTCACGCGCGCCGCCGATCAGAACACCATCGACAACTCATCCCTGATGGTGTCGCTCCAACTGGGCGGCACCGCCACGCGCGGCACCGACTACGCCTTCGCGGGCGACCCGACCCCGCCGCCCGGCGGGATGCCCGGGATGCCCGGTTCCAACACGTTGAACGTCACCTTCGCGCCGGGGCAGAGCGTTTACACCCTGAGCGTGCCGGTACTCGACGACACCGCCGGCGAGGGCTGGGAGTCGATCACTGCGCTGCTACAGAGCAACCCGAACTTCACCATCGGCACGCCCGACCCGGTGACGGTGTGGGTCGAGGACAACGAGTTGTGGCTCGAAGCCGACGCCGACCCAGTGCTCAAGGGCGATGAGGTCACGTTCTGGTTGCCCGAAGACGCGCCGGAGTTCGCCACGGTCGAGTGGGACGCGAATTACGACGGGACCACGTTCCAACCGGTCACGGACGCTGCGGATACGTGGTTCACCACGACCTTCGCCACCGCCGGGACACGCACGGTCGCGGCCCGCGTGACCGACGCGAACGCGGTGGCGCAGATCGTCACGCTGAGCGTGACCGTCGAGACCCCGCCGCCGGAACTGACCGTGCCCGAAGACACCACGGCCGTTGTCGGCGTGGCGAAGACGCAGACCGTCGAAGTGGACACGGAACTCGATGTCGCGAGCGTGGCGTGGGCGTTCGCCTATTACGCCGACGACTACGAGTGGGACTTCGAGACCGACCCGGCGCTGACCGATGAGGAGGTGAGCTACACGTTCCCGTTCGCGGGCGAGTACGACGTGCGGGTGACGGTGACGGACACCGCGGGCAAGAGCACCGAGGGGTACTTCCATGTGACCGTGGCCAGCGCCGCGCCGACCGCGACCGCGCAGGTGTCCGGGCCGATCAGCGAGGGCGGGACCGTCACCTTCACCGTCTGGGAACTGGACCCGGACGCGCTCGACACGATCACCGTGTACGCCAACTGGACCGGCGCGGCGGACGCCCCGTTCGACCAGTTGAACGCGGGGGACCTGGTCGCCAACGCGGACGGGTCGGTGAGTTTCACGCACCAGTACCTCGACGTGCCAGACCCGGGCACCACGTTCACCGCGAAAATCTACGTCCTCGACGAGTGGGGGCTGAGCTCGCTCGACTACGACGTGCCGGTGGTGGTGAACAACGTGGCCCCGGATCACACGATCTGGGCCGGGTTCGGCGCGGCCACGTTCGCGAACCAGGGGGTGAACCTGTGGGCGCTCCGACCGGGCGAGGTGCTGGAGTTCCGGCCGGGGGCCGGGGGCCTCGCGCTCCCCAACGTGCACGAGCAGTCGGAGTACCGGTTCCACTGGACGCTCACGCCGGCGGGCGGGTCGCCCACAACCGTCGTCACGGTCGGGCCGCGGCTCGCGCTGCCGGATTATACGGTCGGGTCGGTGTACCACGTTAAGGCGTGGGTGGCGGACGGCGACCCGGCCGAGACGCAGAACCCCGTGGAGCACACGTTCACGGTGGTGGTGGACGGTGCCCGCGACGTGGTCGAGGAGTCGTCGTGGACCGGGGTGCGGGCGCAGTCGATCTACGGGCGGCTGACGCTCGACGGGGCCGCGGTGCCGGTCGGGTACGCGCCGTACTTCAACACCACGATCCGCAAGGTGGGCTGGCCCGTGGGGGACGCGGCCACGGCCCGGTTCACCCTGGACCCGGCCAGCCGCCAGTACGCGGAGGCGGTCGAGCGCGGGTACACGATCAAGTTCCACGCCCGCGCCCGGTACTACGACGTGGAGGAGTTCTCGTACCAGTCGGCCAACAACGACCTGCTCGGCACCATCATCTACGAGAACACGGACGGCGTGTTCGTGATCGACGCGCCGGACTCGTTGGACCGGCGGGTGGACTTCAGCGCGTGGGTCAACTTCGAGCACAACGGGCAGGTGGTCAAGTGGTTCGTGGACGTGGTCGGGGCGAACGGCAGCACGGACGAACTGGCCGCGCCGCGGATCATCCTGGAGACCCCGAAGACGCTGACCACCGCGGCCCGCATCTCGGGCGCGATCCAGATGATCCGGGACCTCAGCGCGCAACTGTCGGACCGGGGGCTGGCGCTGGCCGACGCGCTCACCAGCGCCGACCGGGCGGCGCACATCGCCACGGCCCTGGTCAACGGGTTCGGGGCCGGGGTGAGCCAGTTCGCCACCGCGATGATAACCCCCGGCGAGCTGAAGAACCAGGTGCTCAAGTGGCTGGCGGCGAACGTGAACGTGAGCGGGTTCGCGACCGCCACCTGGGACGCGAACACGCTGACCAACTTCCTGTTGCAGTACAGCGGGCTGACGGTCGACAACGCGATGAACGTGGCCCGGCAGCAGTTGGGGGCCGGGAACTTGGCGGCGCTGGACACGGTGGCGACCTGGTTCGAGGGCGTCGGGTCCGACCCGAAGGCGCTGCTCGATCAAGTGAACGGCAGCCTCACCGCCGCCGGGCTCACCCCAGAGGAGCGGAGCGCGCTGGGCCTTGATACGGCGGCACTGCTCACACAGATCAATACGGCGTTCCAGAACAAGGTGACGGAGTCGCTGAGCAAGTTGGGCGCGCAGGTGGTGGCGCGGTTCGTGCCGGGGGCGGGCGCGGTGCTGAGTGTGTACAACACGGTGCGGTGGGTGCTCGACAACCAGGGCCAGATTAACGGGCTGATGCAGCAGTTCGTCGCGGCCATCGACGCGGTGCTGGACCAGACGAAGGACGTGACCCAGGCGGGTTTGTTGGTGCAGGGCGCGGTGTACAACGGGTTGCAGAACGCGGTGCCGGTGCTCTTGAGCGCGGCGGCCAGCCAGTTCGGGCTGGGCAACCTACCGACCGAGTTCAAGCGGGCCATCGAGTACATCCCGGGCAAGGTCGATACGCTGCTGCGGGCGGCAGTGGCGAAGGTGGCGACCCGGCTGGGCGGGGGCGCGTCGCGCGGGCTGTTCGCCGGTCAGATGGCCCCGCAGCGCACGTTCAGCCACAACGGGGTCGTGTACATGCTGTGGGTCGCGCAGGACACGACCGGCCCGCAGGTCAAGGTGGCGCGGGTTCCGGCCCCCAACACGTTTGTGTACATCGGCACCTTGACCGACGCCAGCTTCACTAACGCGACCAAAGCGGGGCTGGACGGTCAGTCGGCCAAGGCGCACATCAACGCGCTGATCTCCGCGGCCCAGGCGCTGCACACCGCGACCAAGACGCACGGCACCAGCGCGACCGTACTGAAGCAGAAGCGGGACGCGATGTCGACCAACGCGCCGCCGTCGGTGGTGGCGGACACGTCCAGCGCCGCGGACAAGCTGATCGAGGACATCAAGAACGACGCCTGCAAAGCGCTGCAAGCCGGGTGCTTCGCGGCCGGGACGAAGCTGCTCACCAAGCGCGGGTGGGTCGCGGTGGAGCACATCGTTGAGGGCGACGAGGTAGCGGCGCGTCACGAGAGCGAGCCGAACGGCGCGGTCGAGTGGAAGCCGGTGGAAGCGTGCTTCCGGCGCACCGGGCGCATCCTGCACCTGCACGGACCCGACGGCGAACTGATCCGCACCACGCCCGAACACCCGTTCCACGTCGAAGGCAAAGGCTGGACCGCCGCCGGCGCGCTGCAAGAAGGCGACCGCCTGGAAACGCTGGTCGGAGATTCGGTGACGCTGGCCGAGGTGTTCGACACCGAACTGTGGGAGACGGTGTACAACGTAAGGGTTGCCGACTTCCACACCTACTTCGTCGGCGACGACGGGTGGGGCTTCAGCGTCTGGGCGCACAATGCGTACCTGACCGACGTGCTACTCATTCAGTTCAGTTCACAGGACGCGCTCGTCGCCGTCGCGATGAAGCACCGGATCAAAGCAGACGTTAGCAACGGGCGGAACGTCGCGGTCGCAAAAGTCACAAAGGCTGATGGGACTGAGGAGTACTGGGCGGCAAACTCGGGCGGTGATAAGGTTCTGCGCTACCAAGTCAGTGCCGGCGAAGCAGTGTACCTCGGCACCATCAAAGTGGACGCGACGGAACTGAGCAAGATGACGTCACTCGCCCCTTCGGGTGGAGGGTTCGTGAGTCTGCACTCGGAGGAGGTGCTGCTCGCGGGCATCAACCAGTACGGCCGGAAGGCGTCCAACGGAGAACTCCGCATCACCGACTTCTTCACGGAGTACGCCCCGTGCGGCGAACTGAGCGGCTCGCACCGCTGCTCGTCGCGCCTGAACGACTGGTCGAGAAACGAGCCGGCGCGGCCGTGGTCGCGGCCCGCAACCGTCAAGGTCGACACCAACACCGTGAAGTACAGCCAACTGTACCCGGATAGTTCCGAGGGGCGGACCATCCACCGCAGCTTCCACCAGCGGATCGCCTACGCGGTCGGCACCAACAACACCGACCGCGTGAACGCACTTGGGTTGTACTATTACCAGCAGCTTCAGGCAGCCAACGTGCCGCTGCGCTCGTCGATCGAGACGATTTGTCAGCTCGGCACCGGCATGAGCTTCCCGCTAGAGCCGTGAGGCAGTAACGAGGGCCAAGCATGTTGATTCGTTTCAATCGGTCGTCGGCGGTGCGCGCGGCCTACGCCCTCTACGACCGGGGCGAGTATTCCAACGTGATCAAGTTCTGCACGGCGAAGCTGGAGGAACCGGGCGCGGACCCGGAACTGCGGCTCCTCCGCGGGGTCGCGTACCTCGACCGCGGCAAGCCCAACGAGGCAGTGGCCGACTGGGAGACCTGTTGCCAAGACCCGCACCTCGCCGGGGTCGCCCACTACTACCTCGGCAACTTCCTCTCAATGAAATCCGCTGAGCACGAAGCCGCGGCTTGGGACCACTATGTTCGGGCGGTCGAGTGCGGCTGGGTCGAAGGACACATCGGAAAAGGGAATATGCTCCTTGAACGCGCGATGGTGTGCAAGGAGGAAGAACGTCACGACGATGCAGTGAAGCAGTTACGGGATGCGGTGACCGAACTAACTGCTGGCATCGGCAGCCCTGCTCCTGCTTCACGGAGGCGCGCGCTGAACATTCGCGGTGATGTCCATTTTCATCTCAACGACACAGCCGCACGGCTCCGCGATCGTGCTGAGGAAAACGCACTTCCAGCATTCGATCCGGCACAGACTGATCCGCGCGCGACGGGTCAAGAATTGTACTCGTAGATCCAGTAGGTGGTGGCGCTGTCGGTTCAGCAGGACCGGATCGCCACGGTCACGATCCCCGCGCCGCGCCCGGCACCGTGACGGGCATGTCGAGCGCCGCGGACAAGCTGATCGAGGACATCAAGAACGATGCGGGCAAGGCGCTACAGGCCGGGTGCTTCGCGGCCGGGACGAAGCTGTTCACACGGCGCGGGT
>SXHE01000380.1 GCA_005773755.1 Planctomycetia bacterium | reverse complement strand
GTGTCGGCGACTCCATGCGATCGCTCCTCACGCCGCGCGGTTCGCACGCGCCAGCATTGCCTGAATCTCGTCGAGCCGCGCGGCCATGCGCCGCCCGGCGGCCTCCAGCGACAGGGTGCGGTGGACGTCGGCCCGGCCGCGCTCGCCCAGCGCGTGCGCCAGCGCCGGCGATTCCACCAGCCGTCGCATCAGCGCCGCGGCGTGCTCGACCGACGGCTCCGCCCACGTCCACCCGCGCTGGTACACGGCGTCGGATTCGACCACGCGCGTGCGCGCGTGCGAGACGAGCAGGCTGTTCTCCTCGGTCATGAAGTCGAGGTTGCCCGAATAGCCGGTGGCGATCACCGGCTTGCCCAGCGCCATCGCCTCGGCCATCGTCAGGCCGTAACCCTCCGACCGGTGCAGCGATACGTAGGCGTCGCAGCAGTTCATCAGGCCGAAGACCTCGTCGTGCGCGAGCGTCGCGTCGATGAGGTGCGCGCCGGCGGCGGCGCACTGGGCGCGCAGGCGCTCGAGCGCGGGCGGGTTGTGGCCGCCGCGCGACACCTTGATGGCGAGCGCGACCGGTTCGTCCGGCCGGAACGCGCGGCGGAACGCCTCGACCACGGCGAACGGGTTCTTCCGCTGCGCGCTGCTACACATGTCGAACACGAACAGGAACAGGAACCGGTTGTCGGGCAGTCCGAAGTGGGCGCGCGGCAGGTGAACGACTGGCGGCATCCTCATGCCCGCGAGCATGTCGACAACGGGCATCGGCATCGCGCCCCGCAGCACGGTGCCGATGAACCGCGTCGGGGCCCACAGTTCGTGGAGCCAGCGCGCGTGCTTGCGCCAGTGACCGGGAACCTGTTCGGCCTCCCAGTACCAGTAGCCGATGCGGTACCGGTCCGGGTGCATGTGCAGCCCGGCGCGCGGGTACGAGTCGGCCGCGAACGGTTCGGGCGGGAGCTGCGAGATCGTGACCGGGTACGGGTGCGTGCCCAGGAACCCGTCGCGGCCGACGAGGTCCGTCGCGACGTTGGTGGGCACGTCGCGCACCGAGACGTGGCGGCCGACGCGCTCCAGCGACGCGACCAGGTTCGAGGCCGCGACCTGCAAGCCGGACGGGTAGCGGAAGTGGCCGAGCACGTTCACGCCGGGGGACCGCGGCGCGTCGCCGTCCGGGCGCGCGGCCCGGTCGAGCCAGTCGCCGCGCACCCGGTAGGTGCGGCGCACCCACTCGCGCAGCACCGGCCAGCCGGTCGGCGAAAGACCGTCGGGAACGCGCTCCTGCCAGTCCGGGTTGCGGCGGTAGGTCGCGGCCAGCCCGCACGCGGGGTCGGTCGCGCGCTCGAACAAGAAGCCGAGCGCGTCGTCGGTGTTCACGCCGAAGCGCGCGCCGGCGCGCCGGCGCAGTGCCCACGCGACGAACTCACTCGCGCCGGTCGGCGTGAGCGCCAGCGGAAACCCCACGCCCAGGCCGGGCTTGTGGTCGTACCAGTGCATCAGGCGCGAACCGGGCCGGCGCTCGAGCGCCGCGAGCAGATGCGCACGCTCGTCGGTCGTGAATCCCGATTCGGCACGCAGCCAGTCCGCGAACTTCGGGCACCCGCGCAGCGCGTCGGGGAACCGTTCGCGCAGGTCGGGGCGCGTCACCAGCAGCGCGAGCAGCCGCCGCGTCGCGGTGTCGGCCGTGACCGGGTCGTTCGAGTCCAGTGGGAGCGAGACGCGCGCGCGGCGCAGGAACTCCGCGAGCGCCGCCGGGTCGAACGGGTCCGTGAGTGCGGGCGGGGAGACGCGCCGCCACAGCCAGCCGCGCGTGCGGCCGACCGCCAACCGCTGCGGGCTTCCGACCGGCGCGAGCCTCAGTACGACACGGCGCGCGATGGCGCGCAAGTTCATGGGGCGTCCCTCTCCGGACCGATGGAGCGCGAACAGTACCGCGACACCGCCGGCGAGTGCAACCGGAGTTTCTCGTTTCTCCTTTAGGCTTCGCACGCGCTCGCGGTACGATAGCGCCGTCGTCCGAATCCCTCCCTCGGAGCGCTGCCGTGCCCGCCACCCGCCGCGAGTTCCTCGCCGCTTCTGCCCTCACCCTGTCCGCCGCGTCGTACAACCGCGCCGCGGACAAGCCCAACGAGAAGGTCCGCGTCGCCATCATGGGCTTGCGCGTCCGCGGCAAACAACTCGCGCCGCCGTTCGCCGCGACCCCCGGCGTCGAGATCACGCACCTCATCGACCCCGACCCGTCGATGGTGAAGGGCGCGATCGACGCGCTCAAGAACCCCGAATCGCCGCCGAAGATCGAGACGGACGTGCGTAAGGTGCTCGACGACAAGAGCGTGACCGCGGTTGTAGTGAGCGCGCCGGACCACTGGCACGCGCTGGCGACCGTGTGGGCCGCCGAGCGCGGCAAGCACGTCTACTGCGAGAAGCCCGTGTCGCACAACATCGTCGAGGGCCGCCGCATGGTCGAAGCCGCCCGCAAGTACAAGGTCGTGGTCCAAGCCGGGACGCAGCGGCGCAGCCAGCCGACCGTGATCGCGGCCCGCGAGTACGTGCAGAGCGGCAAGCTGGGGAAGGTCGCGTTCGCGCGGGCGTGGATCGCGGGCAACCGGCCCAACATCGGCTTCGCCAAACCGGAACCGGCCCCGAAGGGCGTCGATTACGACCTGTGGCTGGGGCCGGCGAGCGGCGCGTTCACCAAGAACCGGTTCCACTACCAGTGGCACTGGTTCTGGGACCTGGGCACCGGCGAGATCGGCAACAACGGTATTCACGGTCTCGACGTGGCCCGCAACGTGATGGGCCTCGACGCGCCCACGAAGGTGAGCTGCGCCGGCGGCAAGTTCTACTATGACGACGACCAGCAGACCCCGGACACGCAGATCGCCACGTTCGACTTCCCCACCGGCCCCGGCGGCGCGGCCGGGTGTACGCTGCTGTGGGAACACCGCGTGTGGGAGAAGAAGGGGCAAGGCCCGGAGGGGCAGGGTTACGGGATCGCGATTCACGGCGACAAGGGTACGCTCGTGTTCGACGGCGACGCCTGGACCGTGCGCGGCGGCGACGGCGCGGCCGAGAAACCGAAGGGCGACATGGTCGCGCTGCACGTCCGCAACTTCGTGGACTCGATCCGCGGCGACGCGAAGCCGAACGCCGAGATCGAGATCGGCCACAAGAGTACACTGTTGTGCCACCTCGGGAACATTGCGTACCGCACCGGTAAGACGCTCACGTTCGACGCGAAGACCGAGACGACCAACGACCCCGGTGCGAACAAGTTGCTCGCCCGCGACTACCGCAAGGGCTTTGAACTGCCGAAGGTGTAAGCGAACGGCCGGTGTAAGCTGGCCGGTGACATGCGAAGAACCGGCCGGCTTACACCGGCCGTTCGCCAAGACCAGGCATCACTTCACGACCTTCGTCGCGGGCGGGGTGACGAACGCTCCGGCCAGCGCGTTGCACTGCTCGACGCTCATCTCGCCTTCCTGCACCCACACGCGATACTTCAGCGCGAGCGGCGACTTCGGGGTCAGGTCGTACTCGAAGTAGTCGCCGAACCGCCCGTAGTCGCGCTCGCTGCCGCGGGTCTCCTTCGGGTTCGAGGGGTGGGCGATTCGCAGCACCGTGTACCGCTTCTCAGCCACGACGAAGCTCATCGCGTTCCACGGCAGGTTGACCGCGCTCGCGTTCTTGCCCTTCGCGTCCCAGTTGCGCGTCTCGCCGACCTTCCCCTTGCCGTCGGGCCGGAGGTAGTAGGTGTTCGTCTTGCCGTTCTTCGACACCTCTTGGTTGGCGCGGAAGTGGAAGCCGGCGTGCTGCGGGTCGCCGTCGAGCCGGACCTTGTCGAGCTTGGTGGCGAGCGCGGTGTTCCAGTCGATGAGCGTGCCGCCGGGAACGTTGAACGCGGTCACGTCGCGCTCCTCGGTGGCGAACGTCGCCGCGTCCTTGCCGTGCCACGAGATCGCGCTGCGCTGCCGGCCGAACACCTCGCCGGCCTCGGTCGCGAGCGCCTTGTCGTGCTGGCTGAACACGTTGTCGGTCCCGTGCCAGATGTCCGCGGTCTTGCCGTCGTAGCCGATCCGATTGAACCCGAAGAACAGCCCGCGGTGGTGCGGGAACTGCCCGTCCTTTGTCGTCTTCGCGCTGCTGTTGCTGAGCATCACTTCGCCCTTCGCCGGGTCGTAGACGTTGTGGAACGGCTTGAACGTGAAGAAGTGATCTTTCGGGTCGTGCGCGAGGTTGAAGTAGTTGAGCACCTTGCGGCCGTCGAAACTGAGCGTGTTCGTGCCGTCCTTCTCGTCGGCGAACTTGAACTGCGGCGGGGCCTTCACATAGGTGAGCGTCGTGGGCGTGACCGTGACCGTTTCACCGGCCTTGAGCTTCGGCAGCACGAACGCGAGCGTCTTGCCGTCGTGGGTGATCTGCGCCGCGGCGTGCAACCCGTCGGGCAGCGTGACCGCGTTCGGAGCGAGAGCGGCTCCGGCCGGGAGCGGGGCGTACACGACCACGTTGGCCTGGTCGGTCTTGCCGCCGGTCACGGCGATCTTCTGCGCGTGCGCGGGCGCGGCGAGCGCGAGCGTGAGGAGAAACGCGAGGGCGGGCAGCGTGCGGGTCATTGTGGTGCTCGTTCGACGTGGGGAGGGTAGAATGCGAGTAAAGGGGAGGGGCCACAGATGAGCGTATCCGCCACCGAACTGACCGCCAAGAAGTGTACCGCGTGCGAGGGGCACACGCCCGCGTTCACGGCCGCGCAGGTCGCGGCGCACCTGCCCGCGGTGCCGGAGTGGAAACTGTCCGACGACGGCACGCTGATCCGCCGCAAGTACAAGTTCAAGGACTTCGTGACCGCGCTCACGTTCGTGAACACCGTGGGCGCGTTGGCGGAGGCCGAAGACCACCACCCGGACCTGCACCTGACGGGCTACCGCAACGTCACGCTCGAACTGTGTACGCACGCCATCGGCGGGCTGAGCGCGAACGACTTCATCGTTGCCGCGAAGATCGACGCGCTGCCGGTGTAGCGGAGGCAAGCCCGAAATCACGACGGCCACGCTCAAGTGCGTGTGATAAGATTCGCAGCAACACTCCGCGCCCGCTCGCACGGGCCACTAACGGATGCCATTGTGCCCCTCAAACCCTCTCCGGTGCTGTGGGACCACCCGCCACGCGAGTTGGCTCGTGCGCTCTTTCAGGACGCGCGCGACGCGATTCTGTTGCTCGACCGGGACCGGCGCGTACTGGACGCGAACCCGGCCTGCGCCGCGCTTCTCGGCCGCGCGACGGAAGCCCTGGTCGGCTCGGTGTTCGACGAATGGTTCGACGCCCCCACGAACCCGTCGCGCGCCGCAACCGTTCGGCTCCGTTCCGGAGCCTGGGTCCGCCTGAGTTTCAACCCCCTCGAACGGCTACTGCTCGTCACTCTGCGCCCTGAGGTCCCGACCGAGGACCGATTCCGCAAGGTCGTCGAAGGCTCGATCCAGGGGATCTTGATCCACCAGGACGATCGGTTTGTGTACGCGAACCCGGCGCTGGCGCGGATGTTCGGGTACGACGGCCCCGCGGACATCGTGGGCCGCGCCCTGTGGGACACGTTCGCCACGCCCGAACACCTTGATCTGCTACAGGCGCGAACCGCGGCCATCTACGCCGGCGAACCGGTCCCGCCGCACCCCGGCTGGCGCGCGGTCGGCAAGGACGGCCGCAGGGTCTGGGTGTCGACGGCCGCGAGCCTCATCGAGTGGAACGGTCGCCCCGCCGTGGCCTCGTTCTTCCTCGACATCTCCGAACAGAAGCGCGTGGAAGACTCGCTGCGGGCCAGCGAGCGGTTCGTCCACGCGATCGCCGGCGCGTCGCCGCTCACGATGTACGTGTTCGACCGCACCGAGGGGCGCAACATCTGGGCGAACCGGCAGATCACCGCGGACCTGGGCTACACACCGGAAGAAGTGCGCGACATGGGGCCGGACTTCCTGGCCCGACTGCTGCACCCGGACGACCTCGCGAAGCTCCCCGGCCTGCTGGCCCGGTGGGACACGGCCGCCGACGACGAGACCCTCGAAACCGAATACCGGATGCGGCACGCGGACGGCACCTGGCGCTGGTTCGTCGGTCACGACACCGTGTTCGCCCGCGACCCGGACGGGCGCGTGCGCCAGTTCCTCGGCACGACGCAGGACGTGACGGCCCGCAAGCGCGCGGAAGAAAAGACCCAGCGCTACCGCGACATGCTGGAGTCGATTCGCCACGCGCAGGCGCAGTTCCTGGTCGACCGGAACACCGCGACGATCTTCGACGGGTTGCTCCGCGACCTGCTCGCCCTCACCGACAGCGAGTACGGGTTCATCGGTGAGGTGCTGCACACCGCGGAAGGACAACCCTATCTGAAGACGCACGCCATCACCAACATCGCCTGGAGCGAGGAAACGCGCCGCTTCTACGATGCGAACGCGCCGACGGGTTTGGAGTTCCTCAACCTCCAGACGCTCTTCGGAGAGGTGCTGACAACCGGGAAGCCGGTGATGACGAACGACCCGAGCCGCGACCCGCGCCGCGGCGGACTGCCGCAAGGCCACCCGGACCTGCTTGCGTTTCTGGGGCTACCGTTCCACTACGGGGACCAGTTGGTGGGGATGGTGGGCATCGCGAACCGGCCCGGCGGCTACGACGCCGACACGGTCGAATACCTTCAGCCGTTCCTCAGTACCTGTGCGCACCTCGTCGAAGCGTACCGCACCGACCGCCACCAGCGGCAGACCGATGAGGCCTTGCGTCATTCGCGCGCGCTGTATCACTCGCTGGTGGAAAATCTCCCCGTCAGCCTGTTCACGAAGGACCGCGAAGGGCGGTTCCTGTTCGCCAACGCCCGGTTCTGTGAGTTGGCCGGAGTGTCGCTCGATCAACTCCTGGGCAAGACCGACGCCGACCTGTGGCCGCCGGAGCTGGCCGCCGTGTTTCGCGCCGACGACCTGCGCGTCATCGAGACCGGACGGCTGTTGGAGAAGGAGGAAGAGAACCGGCTGTCGGACGGAACCCCGGTCCACGTCCAGGTCATCAAGACGCCGGTGCGCGGCCCCAACGGAGACGTGGTCGGCGTGCAAGGGGTGTTCTGGGACGTCACCGCGCGCAAGCGCGCCGAGGAGGAGCGCCGCCAGAGCGAGGCCCGGCTCCGTGCGATTCTGGAGTCCGAGCCGGAGTGCGTGAAACTGCTCGACCGCGAGGGCCGCTTGCTGGAGATGAACGAGGCCGGCCTCAAAATGGTCGAAGCCGACACGATCCGCGACGTGCGCGGGCACTGTGTGTACCCGCTCGTGGCAGACGAGTATCGTGGCGCATTCGAGGAACTCACCCGCGCCGGCTTTCGCGGCGAGTCGGGCACGTTGGAGTTCGAGCTTATCGGTCTCAGGGGTACGCACCGCTGGCTCGACACGCACTCGACTCCGCTCCGCGGCGCAGACGGAAATGTGACTGCCGTGCTTTCGGTCACACGCGACATCACCGCGCGCAAGCGCGCCGAGGAGGAACGGCGGCAGAGCGAAGCTCGGCTCGCGGCGATGGTCGCGAACTCGCCCGGCATGGCGATCCAGTGGTACGACAGCGCGGGGCGCGTCGTGTTGTGGAACCGCGCGTCCGAACAGATGTTCGGCTACACCGCGGCGGAAGCGCTGGGCCGGACGCTCGACCAACTCATCCACACGCCGGAAGAGTTCGCGGTGTTCCGGGAGACGTGCGCGGCGATCGCCCGCACCAGCGAGCCGGTCCCACCCACCGAGTACACGTTCCGCCGCCGCTCCGGAGAACAGGGCACCTGCCTCTCGACGCTGTTCGCGATCCCCGGCCCCGCGGGGGCACACTGGTTCG
>SXHE01000379.1 GCA_005773755.1 Planctomycetia bacterium | reverse complement strand
GCTCTCTTCCTTGTCCGTCACCGTCACCTTGACCTCGACCTCGTAGAAGAACTTCTTCCCCTTCGCGAGCGCCGGGGTGTAGAACGCGCGGGCGGTGCCGGTGCCCGGTTCCGCGTCCTTCTTGCCGTCAACGTACACCTTTGCAGCGGCCGGAACCTTGAACAGCAGGTTCGCGCCCATCGGCATCGCGTCGGAGCTCTTCGGGATCGGGGCGACCGGGATCACCATGACCGGGGGCTGGTTCGGGTTGTGGATCTTCCCATAGATGATGATCGGCGCGCCGGCGGTCCAGGTCGCGTGGCCGGTGTTGTAGCCGTGCAGCGTGTACGGCGGCATCCCGACCGGCGGGCCCCAGGCCGAACCGTAGTTGACGATACCGCTGCACGACCCGTGGCACGAGCCGTGGCACGAGCTGCCGGTGCAACCGTGGCACGAGCCGCGGTGGAACAGGCCGCCGCTGCGGAGGCCGAGGAACCCGCCGCCGCACCCGTGGCAAGAGGTGTAGCCGCTGCACCCGGTGCAACCGCTCGTCACGATACCGCTACAGCCGCCGCAGCCGACCGGAGCGATCACAACGGGGGCCGCGGGCTTCGCCGGCGGGGTGACATCGGCACCGGCCGACATCGCGGTGAGCATCACGATGCTGTACATGGAGGAACCTCGTGTTGTCGCGTGTGTGCCGATGGGGGCGTCCCTGTCGGTGTTATCGATGGTAGGGGCCGAGGAAAAATCCGTCAAAGGTAAACGGGTTAATCTGGGACGATTGGGAAGGTAATGCCGTCGTTACGACCGGAACCACGAACGTGGCGGTCGGCTGGAAAGTGGGGGCGTTCTGACCCGGCCGGCGCGAGCGAACGGCCTCGCGCCCGGCCCAGGGTTCTATTTCTTCACGGGCGGGTCGATGGCCTGGAGCGGGAAGTCCGCGCTCGGCGTGTGCTGGTCCTTCAACAGCTTTTCGAGCCGCGCGAGCACGTCGGGGTGCTTCGCGGCCACGTCGTCCTTCTCGCCCTCGTCGGTCGCGAGGTTGTACAGCTCCGTCTTCACGACGCCCTTCCCCAGCGCCTGCCGCACGGCCTTCCAGTCGCCCGCGATCACCGCCTGCTGACCACCGTAGCCGGGGAACTCCCAGTAGAGGAACTCGTGCGCGCGCTGCTTCGCGCCGGTCAGCACCGGGCGGAAGCTGATGCCGTCGAGCTTGTCCGGCACCTTCGCCCCGGCGAACTCGCTCAGGGTCGGCAGCACGTCGGGGAAGTAGAACCGGGCGTCGGTCGTGCCGCCGGCCTTGATCGTGCCGGGCATGTAGGCGATCAGCGGCACGCGGACGCCGCCCTCGTACAGGCTCCCCTTCAGTCCGCGCAGCTTGCCGGCGGAGTTGAAGAACGTGCTGTCCGCGCCGCCGACGTTGTGCGTCGGGCCGTTGTCGCTGGTGAACAGGATCAGCGTGTCCTTCTCCAGACCGAGCGCCTTCAGCTTCTCGACGATGCGGCCGACGCTGCGGTCCATGCGCGTGACCATCGCCGCGTAGCCGGCGTGCGGGGCCGGGTGCGGTCGGTAGCCCTTCTTCCCGTCGTACGCCGGATCGTCGCCGAGCTTCCCCTTGTACTCGTCCAGCGCGTCCTCCGGCACCTGCACCGCGACGTGCGGCACCGTGAATGGCAGGTACAGGAAGAACGGCTTCGCCTTGTTCTTCTCCACGAACGCGAGGGCTTCCGCCTCGAACAGGTCTTGGGTGTACTGCTTGCCGGTCGCGCCGTCGTTGTCCTTCAGCTCGATGCGCTCGCCGTTGCGGTAGATGTGCTTGGGGAAGTGGGTGTGGGCGTGCGCCTGGCAGTTGTAGCCGTAGAACAGGTCGAAACCGTGCTTCATCGGGGTGCCGGTCGTGTCCCAGTTGCCCAGCCCCCACTTGCCCATCGCCCCGGTCGCGTAGCCCTGGGCCTTGAGCAACTCCGCGACGGTCACGTCGTCCGCCCGAATGGGGAACTGCCCCTCTTCGCCCTTCTTGAACTGGACGTTGTTGCGGACGCGCGCGTGCCCCATGTGCAGGCCGGTCATCAGCGCGCACCGCGACGGCGCGCACACGGCGTTGCCAGCGTAGAAGTGCGTGAACTTCATCCCGCCGGCCGCGAGCTTGTCGATGTTCGGGGTCTTGATCTTGGTCTGGCCGTAGCAGCCCAGTTCGAAGCAGCCGAGGTCGTCGGCCATGATGAAGACGATGTTGGGCTTGCGCGGCTCGTCGGCGGCGCGGGCCGGGAGCGCGAGTGCGGCGAGCGCGACCAGTGACACGACGAAACGCAACATGGCGCACCTCCTGGGGTTGTCGTCAGTGTCGCTTCGTGTCAGAGAGTGTCAATGATAATTAGTGGGGGTTTGGCGGCGGTCCCACCGGGACCGCGCCGGCTACCGGCTGTCCCCGAACCGGCTGCACACCCAGGCGAGCGCGACCACCACGACCACAATGCCGACGATGATGAGGACGCCGTCGTCGACGGGACTGTTGAACTGAGCGAACATGGGTGCCTCCCCGGTGTTGCCACCGTGTGGGGAAAATCCTGAATGACACCCCGGCCTTCACCCCATTATTCGCACGCGGTCGGAGCGAATTACGGCACCCGCGCGGATTGTCCGCACCGCGAACGTGGGCAACGAGTTGCGCCGCGAGGAATCGCGCGCGGTCGAGTGCTCATCCCTTCTTCCACTTGCCCTTCTTCTTGGCCGCGGCCGGTTGGCTCACGGGCACCGTTTTGCCGCCCAGCACGCTCGGCGGCGCGCCGTCGCCGTACTTCTTCTTGAGTTCGCCTTCGAGCTTCACGATCTGGTCGCGCAGCGCCTGCGCGCGCTCGAAGTCGAGCACCTTCGCGGCGTCCAGCATCTCCTCGTACAGCTTCTGCACGTACTCGACGGTGACGTAGTCCTCGGTCGCGGCGCTCGCGCCCGTCGCCGCGGCCTGTGCGTCCTGGTGCGCTTGAATGATGGACTCGATCTCGTTCTTGATCG
>SXHE01000378.1 GCA_005773755.1 Planctomycetia bacterium | reverse complement strand
GCCGTTCTCGCCCAGCACCAGCACCGAGGCCGGGCTGGGCGCGTAGGCCTTCAGCAGTTGCAGCACGCGCAGCATCTTGGGGCTGTTGCCGACGACGCCCTCGAACCCGAACTTCTCGTCGATCTGGCGGCGCAGGTCGCGGACCGTGCGCACCCGCTCCGCGGACTTGTCCACCACCGCGCGCAGTTCGGCGAGGAAGTGGCGCGGGTCGGTGGCCTTCTGGAAGTAGTGGGACGCGCCGCGCTTCATGGCCTCGACCGCGGTGGTCACGTCCGCGAACCCGGTGATGACGAACACGTCCGCGTCCGGGCGCAGCGCGCGGCACCGCTCGACCACTTCGAGGCCGTGCAGGTCGGCCATCTTGAGGTCGGTGAGCACCACGTCGAACGGTTCGGCCTCGAGCTTCGCGACCCCGGCCCGGCCGCCGGTCGTGACGGTGCAGACGTGCCCGCGCGCGTCGAGGTCTTCGGCGATGGTCTGCGCCAGCGCCTTGTTGTCGTCGACGACGAGAATACGCAGCGACTCGACCGGCACGGGCATTGGGCTACCTCACGGTGGGCTGTTGCCCTTAATGTACCGCGAGGGATGGTGTTGGCGAACCGCCCGCGTCAGCGGGCTGGGTTAGTGCGAGCCAAAACCCGGCCGGCTCACGCCGGCGGTTCGACTGTCTCGCGGCGCGAAACCGGTTCTTCGGTCAGCTCGAAGCCCAGCAACGGCTCGTCGGCCAGCTTAGCCGCGATGCGGACGGTGAAGGTGCTGCCGCGGCCCAGCTCGCTGTGAACGGTCACGTCGCCGCCCAGTAGCTTCGCCAGCTCGCGCACGATGCTGAGGCCGAGGCCGGTGCCGCCCTGCTCGCGGGTCATGGGGTTGGCGGCCTGTCGGAACTTCTCGAAGATCAGGTCTTGCTCCTCCGGGGCGATCCCGACGCCGGTGTCGGTCACGGTGAACACGAGGTCGGTGCCGTCGTTCTGGGCCTTGAGCGTGACCCAGCCGCCTTCGGGCGTGAACTTCACCGCGTTCGACAACAGGTTGGTCAGAATCTGGTGTACCTTGCCGGCGTCCTGGCGCGCGGGCGGCGCGTTCGCGTCTGCCGCGATCCGCAGGTCGATGTTCTTCTTCTCCGCCTGCTGCCGCAGTTGCGCGACGGCGTGCTCGCACGCCTGCTCGATGTTGAGCTGCACCGGGTGCAACCGCATCTTGCCGGCTTCGAGCTTCGCCAGCTCCAGGATGTCGTTGATGAGGGCCATGAGTCGCTGCCCGGCGGCCATGATGTTGCCCGCGTACCGGTGCTGCTTCTCGGTCAGGTTGTCCGCGCTCAGCAGCACCTCCGAGAACCCGATGATGCTGTTGAGCGGGTCGCGCAGCTCGTGGCTCATCGTCGAAAGGAACTCGCTCTTGAGCCGGTTCGACTCGAACAGGGCCATGTTCACGCGCGCGAGTTCGTCTACCTTGCGGTCTAGGTCCGCGATCAGCTTCTTGTTGCGCTCCTGAATGTTGGTCAGGTTCCGCAACATGCGGTTGAAGGCGTGCGACAAGTCTTCGAACTCGTCGCCCGTCTGGATCTCGCTGCGGATGTTCAGCTCGCCGCTGGCGATGGCCTCGGACACCTCCTTCAGGTGCTTGACCGGTTTCACGATGACGTAGCGGATGATGAGGTAGCAGCCGGCGATGATGAGTAGCGAGGTGCCGATGGCGAACGAGATGAGCACCGCGCGGTTGGTGTGGAAGCCCTCTTCGATGGACTGCGTGGACAGGCGGATGCGGACGACCGCCATCACGTCGTCTTGCTTCAACTTGTCGCTCGCGTCCGCGAACGCCTGACCGACTTTCGCCGGGTCTTTGTGGCAATCGACGCACGACTGCCGCGCGCGAATGACGCCGTAGTAGTAGTAGGCGTTCTCCTTCGGTGCCTGCCGCGTGTCTTCGTTCTTCTTGGGATCGTTCTGGATGCGGTGGATCGCGGGGAGGTCGTCGCTGGTGGGTTGGTAGTCGGGGTCTTTCGAGTCGGGCTTGATGACCTTGTAGTTGTACCCCTTGAGCGTGGCGGGCCAGTTCTCTTCGGTGAGCCGCTGGAAGTCTTCGACGGCTTTGAGCTGATCGCCCTTGACGTGCATCCGCGCGACCGCGGGCGACAGCAGCGCGCGACCGGTCGTTTCGAGCTGCTCGTACGCCAGGTCTTCGGTCTGCTTCGCGTACACCCAGAAGCTGCCCGTCATGAGCACGAGCACCCCGGCTCCGAGCAGCCAGCGGCACTTCCGCTCCAGGCTGGTCTCACCGAGCAACCGCTTGAACGCCTTGTACGACATCAGGAGTTAACCACAAAGTCACAAAGGGTACGAAGAAAGACACCGATCAACCCGCGCGCTTCCTGGCCTTTATCACTCTCTTGTTCTTCTTTGTGCCCTTTCGCCCCGCCCACGGGGGCCCTCTTTGTGGTTAATCACTTGGCAATGGGGGCAGTAGTGCGAGGCGCGGCCGGCGTAACGGGCGCACAGCACGGGCGTCTTGCACGTCGGGCACGGTTGGTCCGTGCGGCCGTAGACGGCGTGCTCGTTCTGGAAGCCGCCGCGTAAGCCCGACCCGCCGACGTAGTCGCGGATCGTGCTCCCGCGCGATTCGATGGCGCGCGTGAGGACCGCTTCGATGGCTTCGCGAAGGCGGTCGCACTCGTCGGCGCTCAGGCTCTTCCCGGTGCGGCCGGGGTGCAGCTTCGCGCGGAAGCACGCCTCGTCCGCGTAGATGTTCCCCACGCCCGCCACGACGGTCTGGTCGAGGAGGACCGCTTTCAGGTTGCGCGCGGTGCCGCGAACCGCGTCGCGGAAGTACGCCGCGTCGATGCCGAACGGTTCCGGGCCGAGTTCGGCGCTCAGTTCCGCTTCGGCGTCGGCGCGGTCGGCGAAGTATTCGACGGAGCCGAACCGCCGCGGATCGCGATAGCGCAGCTCGTGGGCGTTATCGAGCGCGAACACGACGTGCAGGTGATCCGGCTGCGGGGTGCTGGCATCTACGACGGTGAACTGGCCCGTCATGCCGAGGTGAACGCGCAGGAGAGGCAACCCCACCCCCGGCCCCTCCCCGGAGCGGGGAGGGGAGAAAGAGCTACGCAACTCGTCTTCGCTCAACGGCGCGCGTGACGCTTTGCGTGCTTGCCCCCCCTCCCCGCTCCGGGGAGGGGGCTGGGGGGTGGGGTTGGACACTGCCAAATCAATCAGAATCCACGTCCCGCGCCGCCGCACCGCCTCGACGCGCGCGCCAGTTACAGCGGCGTTCCACTGCGGCTTCCACGGGCGGCGGAGCTTGTGCTTGCTCTGCCGCACGCCCGTGATGCCGCGCCCGACCAACAGCGGGCGCAGGTCGCGAACGACGGTCTCCACTTCCGGCAGTTCCGGCATGTCAGATTGCGGATTGAGGATTGCGGTTTGCGGATTGACGAACAATGCAGTTGTACCAGACGCCTTGTGCCCTTGAACACCCCGGCTTGTTCCGACACAACAACCAGAAGCCAGTGCGCCCCACCGAGGTTTTATGTCTTCGATTCTGCAATCCGCAATCCGCAATCCGCAATCCGCAGTTTCTCAGGTGCCCGATGCGCGCGGGCGGTTCGGTGCGTACGGCGGGCGGTTCGTGCCCGAAACGCTCATGTTCGCGCTCGAACAGCTCGACACCGCGTACCGCGCGGCCAAAGCGGACCCGGCGTTCGACGCGGAGTTCCACCGCCTCCTGAACGAGTACGTCGGAAGGCCGAGTCGCCTGTACTTCGCGGAGCGACTGACGCGCGAGGCCGGCGGGGCGCGCATTTACCTCAAGCGCGAAGACCTGAACCACACCG
>SXHE01000377.1 GCA_005773755.1 Planctomycetia bacterium | reverse complement strand
TCGTGCTGCGCCCCGGCTTCGGCGATCCCGTGGACCGCTACCGCGTCGAGGCCCTCTGGAAGCTCATCACGGCCGGCGCGAGCGCCCCGACGGGCAACCTGAACGGCGGCAAGAAGCCCCCGGCGGTGCCCGAAGGCGGCGCGGACTACTGGATCATGTGGCGGCGCGTCAGCGGCGGGCTGAACGCGGCACTCCAACAGCAGTTGTTCACGCGGCTGAAGCCCGCGCTACTTCCGGTGAAGGGCAAGCAGTACTCGCGGCCACCGGCGAACGAGTTCGCGGAGATGTGGCGCGCCGCCGCCAGCCTCGAACGGCTCGACGCCAAGACGAAGGAAACCCTCGGCGCGGCCGTGCTGCGCGACTGCAAGAAGTCGCCCGTGCCGACGTATGCCTTCTGGGCGCTCACGCGCCTCGGCACCCGCGTGCAACTGTACGGCCCGCTGAACAGCGTCGTTCACCCGGAGATCGTCGAGCAGTGGATCGAGGAACTGCTGCTGTTCGTGCCGGCCAACGAGAGCGAAAAGAACGGCTGGCTGTTCTGCCTGTCGCAGCTCGCGCGACAGAGCGGGTTGCGCGCGGTGGACCTGAGCGACAGCACCCGCACCCGCGTACTCGACGTGATGCGGGCGCACCCACACCCGGCCGCGTGGACCCGCGTCGTGGAAGAGGTCGTCGCCCCGGAGGGCGAAGAGCGCTCGCGCATGTTCGGCGAGAGCCTGCCGATCGGACTCCGATTGTCCGGGGGCTGACGCCCGCCTACTTCACGGGCCGGATCTTGACGTTGCGCCACGCGGTCGGGCCGTGGTCGCTTTGCAGCATGAGCGCGCCGGTCGGCGTCTCCTTCTTCATCCAGTTGCCGCCGGTCGGGGTTTTCACCTCCACGTTGTCGTGGATCACCTCGCCGTTGAGCTTCGCCGACAGCCGCGCGCTCGCGGTCTTCTCGCCCTTGTCGTTGAACCGCGGGGCGGTCCAGGTCGCGGTCAGCGTCTGCCACTCGCCGGCGGGCTTCGAGGCGTTCACGCGCGGCGGCACTCCCTTGTCCAGATAGCCGCCCTTTTCGAGGTTCGCTCGCGGGTATACGCCGCCGTTGTTGCTGCCGGTCAGTTCCTTCTTGCCGTGGCTGTCGTCGATCTGAATCTCGTAGACCTCGTGGAACTTGACGCCGGCGTTCGAGCCTTTGGCGATCAGGAACTCGACGTGAATCTCGCAGTCGCCGAACGCCTGCTTGGTGATGAGGTTCGGGAGCCGGCCGGTTTCGCCGTTCACCCACACCGTGCCGCCGTCCGCCTTCGTCGCCTTGAGCGCGGCGTCGGCCTTGCCCTTCACGTTCGGCGCGAGCGCGACCTTATCCGTGACGATCCACTTGTCGTCCACCTTCTTCCACACGTCGGGCTTCATCAGGTCGATCCAGCCGTCTTTCGCGGCGGCTTTTGGCGAGCCGGGGGCGTCAGCCCCCGGAGCAACCAGGGCGCACGAGACCGCGACGAGCGCAACAAACAGAGCGAGGCGCATGGGCGGAACTCCACATCCGGTTTTCGGTATCCGACGGCGACCGGGATCATTATCATCAACCCGCTCCGCGCCGGCCGGTATCCGGCGCGGAATCTTTTTCTCGCACCGGGAGTCTCTCCATGATCAGTTTGCGATTCGCGCACGCACTCGCGCTCGCCGCATTCGTGGCCGCGCCCACGGCGTCGGCCGCGGAGCACTGGGTCTACTTCGGCACCTACACCGGTGGCAAGGACGGCAGCAAGGGCATCCACCGGTCGAAGTTCGACGACGCCACCGGCAAGCTGAGCGAGCCGGAGGTGGCCGCGGAGATGGGCAGCCCGTCGTTCCTCGCGATCCACCCGAACAAGAAGTTCCTGTACGCGGTGGGCGAGGGCCAGGGCAAAGACGGCGGCGCGGTGGTCGCGTTCGCGATGGACGTCAAGACCGGCAAACTGACGAAGCTGAACGACGACAAGAGCGGCGGCCCCGGGCCGTGCCACATCGTCATCAGCCCGAAGGGCGACCTCGCCGCCATCGCCAACTACGGCGGCGGCAGCACCTGCGTGTTCGCGGTCGAGGCCGACGGCAAACTCGGCAAGCGGGTCGGCTTCTTCCAGCACAAGGGCGAGAAGGCCCCGCACGGCCACTGCTGCGCGTTCAACGCGGCCGGCGATCACCTGTACACGGTCGACCTCGGCCTGAACCGCGTGAAGGTGTTCCACGTCGGCAAGAAGGGCGTTGAGGAGGACACGGAAGAGGACGTGATCACGCCCGCCGGCAGCGGCCCGCGGCACATGGCGTTCCACCCGGCCGGCGGCGCGTTCTACGTGTGCGGCGAGCTGGACTCGACCGTGAACGTGGTGAAAGGGAACAAGGTCGTCCAGTCGCTCAGCACCCTGCCGAAAGCCACGAAGGGCAACTCCACCGCCGAATGCATCATCTCGGCCGACGGCAAGTTCGTGTACGTCTCCAACCGCGGGCACAACAGCGTCGCGGTGTTCAAGGTGAAGGACGACAAGACGGTGGAAGCGGCCGGGCACATCACCGGCGACATCAAGACCCCGCGCAACTTCAACATCGACCCGAGCGGCAAGTGGATGCTGATCGCGAGCCAGGCCGGGGACAAGGTGGGCGTGTGGGAGCGTGACGCGGCCACCGGCGGCGCGAAGGAAACCGGCACCACCGTGAAGATCAGCAAGTGCGTGTGCGTGAAGTTCGTGACCGTCGAGAAGTAGCTGCGCGTCTCGGCGGAGCGATCCGGTGACGAACGCGCCGGATCGCCCTCGCCCCGTTCCGAACAGGTCGTTGCCGTGCAGAAGCTCGCGTGTCCGCGCGGGGGCGCGGAAAGGTTGACGTTCTCCCCGGACGGCGACCTGCTCGCCGGGGCCGGCCGCACGGCCGTGTACTGCTGGACGCGCAGCCGCGACTGGGAGCTGACCGGCCTCGAACACAACGGACCGGTCACGGGCCTCGCGTTCCACCCCACCGGCCGCACGCTCGCGTACTCCGCCATCGCTCTCGGCCTGTTGGGATCGAGTCCGCCCCCGCCCCCGACCGGCGCGCCGCCCGAAAGCGTCTGGCGTCGTCGGTTCTCCCGCGAGGCGCTGCGCCCGTTCACCGGCGTTCACCTCTACTCGCTGACCGGCACGGACGAGTTCGTCCCCAACCGCGTCCGCGTTCCGCGCGACGAACTGAGCCTGCTGACGCCGGACAACTTCGCGCGCGGGCTGGCCTTCACGCCGGACGGCCGCGCGCTGCTCGCCGCTCACACCGAACCGGTCGGACTCTTGCGCTCGGAAGCGAGCGTGTACCACTGGCACTTCACCGAACACAACGGCATCTGGCACGCGACCGACCCGACCGCGGCGCAGGGGCGCACCGAGGGCGGCGGCGCGCTGGTGGACGGCTACCTCGCGCTGGCCGGTCGGTGGGGCGTCGCGGCGTGCCCGGTCGCCTCGACCACGGGGCTGTACATGCCGGTCGTGAACGGCTCGGGCGCGGTCGCCGTCGCGCCCGCGTACGAAATGGTCGCGACCTACGACCACGGGCCGATCGTCGTCTGGAACTTGCGCGACGCGCCCCCGGTCGCCACGATCACGACCGCACCGGCGCTGGTGACGGCGCTGGCGTTCGCCCCCGACGGGCGCACGCTCGCGGCGGGGCACGCGGGCAAAGAGGTGTCGTTCTGGGACCCGTTCACCGGCGGGGCCGGGCCGGAGCGCGACTTCGGGGTCGGCCCCGTCACGTCGCTCGCATACGCCCCCGACGGGCTGACGCTCGCCGTCGCCGGGCGCAACGGCGTGGTCGTCGTGGACACCGAATAGGCGCGATTCACCGCACCGCGCGCGGGTCGAAGTGCGGGTTCTGGATCAGCCCGATCTCGTTGCCGAACGGGTCCGCGATGGTCGCCACCAGGACGCCGTCGCCCACGTCCTGCACGCCCTCCACAACGCTCGCGCCGAACTGGGTGACGCGGGTGAGCTCGGCGTGGATGTCCGGCGTGCCCCAGTACGCGGACGTGCCGCCCGGCCCCGGTTCGCCGGGGTGCAGGCCCAACTCGAACCCGCCCACGTTGAACCCGACGTAGAACGGTTGGTCGAAATACGGCCGCACCCCGGCGAACCGGGCGTACCACTCCTTCGCGTCCGCGAGGTGCTCTTCGGGAACGTAAGCGACGAACGTGCGCAGGCCGAGAATCATGGCATTGCCCTTTGGTTGGAAGCCGCTCGCGGCTTCGCAATCTTAGGGAAACTGCTCGAACGCGGGCCTCTCGAACCGGTTGTCGCGGTACGGGTCGAGGCCGCGCCGCCAGCACAGGAAGCTCGACAGCGCGTACGCCGGCAAGAACAACGGCCCCCACCGCATGTACTGGCCGACGTGAACGTGCTCGTGGTCGCGCGTCCACTCCAGCGACCAACGATCCTGACCGAGGATGACGTGACCGAGCGTCATGGCGCTCGCGCCGCGCGCGATCCGTGACAGGAACCACTTCGTGAACCCGCCGTGGATCTCCATCGCGCCGCGCTCGAACCGCACCCGCCCGCCGCTCAGCAGCGCCGGCAGCACGAAGCACGCGCCGAGCAGCGTGTTCGGCAGCGCCCAGACGTAGCCCAGCGGACGAGTCAGTAGGCACGTCACGGCTCGCCCCGGTAGTTCCGCTCGACCAGCCCGACGCCCTTCAGGATGTCGTGCGGGCGGCCGAACACGTTGTCCGCGATCTGGTTCCCGCGCCCGCCGCTGGTCTTGATCGACAGCGACTCCGCGTTCGGCCGGTCGTCGCGGATCAGGCACCCGCCGACGCGCGAGTTGGTCACGTCCTTCAGCAGCAATCCGACAGCGTCGCAGTCCAATATCGTCAGATTTCCGAGGTTGAACCGGTCGCACTTGTCGAGCGTGATGCCGGCAGGGGCCGCGCGCGTGCGCGAGATCGTGAAGCCCGTCAGCGTGCAGTCGGTACAGTTGCGGAACAGGATCGCGTTGGTCGTCTCCGGTTTCTCCTCGCTCGCGTACCGCGGGTTGCGGTCGAAGTTGTTCGCGCCGACCGTGACCGCGGTACTGTTCTCGACCAGCACGTTGTGTTCGTAGGCGGTCCAGCAGGTGTTGCCCGTCATCACGGCCCCGCGAACGCCGTCGAGGTGGACGTTCACCTTCACGTCGCTGAGCACGTTGCCCGTGATGGTGATGTGGCCGTCGCGCAGCTCGTCGGTGTCCTTCGCCTTCTTCGCGCTCGGCCCCTTGATGCGGATGTTCGCGGAACCGGGCGCGACGTGGTTGTGCTGGATCGTGCAGCCGGTGATCGCGACCTCGGCGTTCGAGCCGCCCGTGCTGTCGATGAGTACGTTCGCGGTCGCGGGTCCGTCCTTGCCGTGGTTGCCCTCGATGTCGCAGCCGGTGATATGCAGGTTGCGCACCTCGCCGGCCCGCGCCACGATCCCGCCGCCGTCGCAGTACGAGATGTGGCACCCGGTCACGTTGATCTGGTGCAGGTTGACCGCGTCGAGGAACAGGCCGATGCCGCGGTTCTCGTAGATGTGGCTGTCCGCGATCAGCACGTTGCGGTTGCGCCCGCTCAGGCGGATGCCGTGGTTGCACTTGCGGATCAGCACCTTCGTGACGGTCAGCTTCATCGTGCCGGTCGCCTCGATGCCGTCGGCCTTGTCGTGCGCGCCGACGATCTCGATGCCCTCGACTGTCGGCATCCGCTCGTTCCACACCTGCGGCTTTACGCTACTGGGCTGCGCGGTGCCCGCGTGCGTGCCAACAAACTTGAACGCCGGCCCTTCGCCGGCCATGACGACGCGCGCGCCGCCGTCGCCCCGGATCGCGATGGGGCCGGTCTTGCTCAGGTCGATGGTGATCGTCTTCGTGATGCGGTAGCTGTCGCGCGGGAAGTACACGAGACCGGTGTGAAGCGCCGCGTCCACGGCCTTCTGAATCGCTTCGGTGTCGTCGTTGTTCTCGCCCCTCGCGCCGTGGTCGCGCACGCTGCCGGTCGGCGTCTTGAGCGGCGCGGGCGGCTGTGTCCGCGCCGGCAGAGTGAGGGCCAGCGTCGCCCCGAGCGCGAGCGAACCGAGCGCGAACAGCGACCAGAAGAGGCGGCGCGACATGAGCGGCACTCCAGAGAGGAATGCCGCGAGGGTAACAGACGGAGCCTCGATAAGGAAGCGCGCGAGCGCGTGCGCTTACTTCTTCTCCTTCACCACCCAGTAGTGCAGCACGTACTCGTCGCCGTCTTTGCCCTTCACGGTCACGCTCTTGTCGGCCTTCCAGTCGCCCAGCTTGAACCGGTGGGATACGACGCGCGTGCCCGGCTTCAGCAGCTTCTGCAGCACCGGGGCCATGCGCGCGCCCAGGTCGTCGCCGATGTAGATGAGCACGACGCTCGCTTCCGCGCAAACCGCCATGTCCTTCTCGTTGAGGATGTCGCCCTGGCGAATGTCGATCTTCTCCGCGACGCCCTCTTCCTTCGCCTTGTCCTTCGCGATCTTGACGTACTTCGGGTCGATCTCGATGCCGATGCCCTTCTTCGCGCCGAGCATCTTGACCGGGCGGATCAGCATGACCGCGTCGCCGCAGCCCGGATCGAAGATGATGTCG
>SXHE01000376.1 GCA_005773755.1 Planctomycetia bacterium | reverse complement strand
TGGCCGCGTCGGTCTGAATCGCCTTCGGAATCTGCGCCCCGCTCGGCGACTCGATGATCCGGTTCAGCGAGCTAATCATCCCCTTCGTCATGGTCAGGCTGAGGCCGAACGGGTTGCCGATGGCGTAGGCCTTCAACCCGACCTTGAGGTCGTGCGACGTGCCGACGGTGATGGGCTTCAGCTTCTCCTTTGGCGCGCTGATCTGAATGACGGCGAGGTCGGTGTCTGCGGACGTACCGATCACGGTCGCGGGGTACGCGGTGCGGTCGGCCAGGACCACGCGCAGCTCGGTGTTGGGCCGCTTGTAAACCGCGCTGACGACGTGGTAGTTCGTTACGATGCGGCCGGACGTGTCCCAGACGAACCCGGAGCCGCCGCTGGCCTGCTGCTCGACCTGCTCGTCCCACCGGCCCTGCTTCACCATCACGACATCGACGTTGACGACGGAATCCTTTACGCGCTCGAACAGCGTGACGCCCTCCTGCTCCTCCGCGTCAGGCGGCGCGGCCGGGGTGGTGTCGCGGAGCTGCGCGTTCGGGTCGGTGCCGGGCTTCTCGGTGCGAAACCGTGAGAAGCCGGTGAGCGCCCACAGGCCCAACCCGCCGATGGCGATGCCGAGCGCGAGAAACAGGCCATAGTACAGCGGGCCGCGCGACGGCGGGGCTTCGCGCGGTCGGCGCGCGGGGCGGTCGTGTTCGTTGTAGCGGTCGTTCCGGTCGTAGGGATCGCGGACGCTCATCGGCGGAGTTACCTCGTTCGCTAACTACTACGATACCCCGCGATCGGGCCGCGATTCAGGGTGAAACCGCGAATCCGGCCGCGCGCGGCCCCGGAAAATGCCGAAACATATTCGACCGCCCCAGGGCGTTCACCCGGCACGGAACGTCGGGTACACTGGGGTCGCGGTTCAATCACATTCTTCGCTTCGAGGGTGGGACCATGAGGGCGCGAGTGCTGCTGGCGGTTCTGATTCTGGCCGGGGCCGGCGGACTGGTCCGGGCCGACGAGAAGCCGCTCGAACGGGCCGAACTGGACAAGCGCGTCGTCACCGCGCTGTACCAGGCGGCGCTGACCGGCACGGAGATCTTCAACAAGGGCGGTCACGCCGAGTGCTTGCGCCTGTACCAGGGCGCGCTGATCGCCACAGTGCCGCTGCTCGACCACCGGCCCAAGCTCCAGACGAAGGTGCAGATGCGACTGGACCGCGCGGCCAAGAATCTCAAAGAGGGCACCTGGAAGGCCGCCGACGCCGCGTTCGAGTTGCGCACCGCGATGGACGACATTCAGGACGAGATCGCCCCGTCGAAGGACGCGAAGAAGACCATGTGGGACCGGCTCGGGAGCGAGGCCGGCGTGCGCAAGGTGGTCGACGACTTCGTGTTCGTCGCGGCGGACGACAAGAAGGTGGACTTCTTCCGCGGCGGTAAGGTGAAGCTCGACGGCAAGGGCGTCCAGCACCTGAAGCAGACGCTGGTGGAACTCATCAGTGAGCACACCGGCGGGCCGCTCAAGTACACCGGCAAGGACATGAAGGCGGTGCACAAGGACATGAAGATCACGGACGCCGAGTTCGACGCGCTCCGCGACATCCTGGTCGCCACGCTCAAGAAGCACAAGGTGTCCGACGAGGATATCGCGGCGCTGGGCAAGGTGGTCGAGAGCACCCGCAAGGACATCGTCGAAGTGGCCCCGCCGAAGAAGTAAGTTCGGTGCACACGAAACCACCGACGCGGGGGAGCGCTTCAGCTCTCCCCGCGTGAGTTTCGGCTCGTTCTCGCGCTACTCGGATCGCACACATTTCGCACACGCAAGGCTCGCGGTAACTTCACCGTACTCGACATACACTTTGGCTCGCGCGCTGGTAATTTTCTCCCTGTGTCGCGGCGCATGGCCGCGTCGGGTCGTCTCGCCGACCCCACGACCCACGCACGGAGAACCCGTTGATGAAGCCTCGTTCGAACCCGCGGTCGGCGTTCACGCTGATCGAGTTGCTCGTGGTGATCGCGATCATCGCGATCCTGATCGGCCTGCTGCTGCCCGCCGTACAAAAGGTTCGCGAAGCCGCGGCCCGCATGACGTGCACTAACAACCTGAAGCAGATGGGCGTGGCCGTCCACAACTACGAGAGCGCCAACGGCGTGCTCCCGACCATCGGCCAGTGCGACTCGACCGGCTCGGGATCGACCACCTACGTCGTCCACTCGACCGCCACGATGCTCCTGCCGTACATCGAACAGGACAACGTGTACCGGCTGTTCAACGTGACCGCGACGCTGGCCGAAACCGGCTACGCCAGCATGCACCCCAGCGCCCGCGGGTACGCCTACGACGACAGCCGCTGGCCCGGCGGTCAGCAGGCCGCGCGCACCGTCATCAAGACGTTCATCTGCCCCAGCGCCCCCGGCGGCACCCAGCGCGACCCGGTCACGCAACTGGGCGGGTTCGACTACATGTTCCCGACCCAGACCGACATCGACGACGTGACCGGGGGCCGCAACAACACGAACCCGGCCGGCGGTAAGCACGGCGGGATGCTCTCGTGCGACGCCCGAACCATTAACCAAGTGGGCGACGGCAGCTCGAACACGTTCCTGTGCATCGAAGACGCGAGCCGCGCGCACCCCAGCGTTGGCACCTTCGGGTCGTCGTCCAGCCGCCCGTCGCCGACCACCGCGACCGGGACCAACGCCTTCCCGGTCAACGGGCTGAGCAGCAGCGGCGTCGCGTTCTCCGGTGCCCGCCGCGTGTACGCCTGGGCCGACCCGGACGCGGTCGCCAACGGGTTCTCCGGGCCGAGCAACGACAGTGTGAACAAGGTCGCGAAGTTCAACAACAACAACGCTCCCCTTGGCGGGCCGGGCAACTGCCCGTGGACCGTCAACAACTGCGGCCCGAACGACGAACCGTTCAGCTTCCACAGTGGCGGTGTCAACGCCCTCATGGGCGACGGCAGCGTGCGGTTCGTCCGCGACGGGATCCACTTCACGGTTCTCAAGTACACCGTCGGCGCGAACGACGGCATGAGCGTCACGCTCAACTAAGTTCCGCGCGAAGCGGATCGCGGGCCGGAGGCTTCTCCGGCCCGTTTCGTTCCCACCCACCAACTCGGAGAGCACCATGCGATTCGTCACCTGTACCGCGGCCCTGCTCGCTCTCGCGCTGACTGGCTGTAGCAGCAGCCCCGAAATGCGGCCGGAACCGGTCGAGATCAAGGGAACCGTGAAGCTGCCCGGCGGCACGTCGCCCAAAGACCTGACCGTCACGTTCCAGCCGCAGCAGAACTCGCCCCCCGGCGGTGCGAAGCTCGGGGCCGATGGCTCCTTCACCGTGCAGCTCACACCCGGTAAGTACAGCGTGTACTTCCAGGACGAAGCCAACGCCAAAGTTCCCGGCTACAAGAGCGTGACGGAGAAGTACCGCCAGCCGAGTGAAGCAACGACGGTCAGCGTCGATAGCGGCAAAGCCGTCACGATTGAGGTGAACTGACTTCACCCGCCGGTAAGCACCGCCTCCGCGCCGAACCGGGCGCGGAGCGCGGTCACGCCGTACGGCGTGAAGTCGTTGTGGCGCACGTCCAGTTCGCGCAGCGGCCAGTGGAACGGCGCTTGCGCGAGGCTGTGCGCGGACCAGTCCGTCAGCCCGCACGCACTGAGCCGGAGCGTGCGCAGCCCTGCGGACGTGGACCGGAACGCCAGCACCCGCGCGACGTCGTCGCCCAAACGTCGGTCGGACATGTCCAGTGCGTTCAGCCGCGGGAAGTGCTCGCCCCACACCACATCCGACAGGTCGTTCAGCGTCGTGTGCGTGACGCGCAGTTCGCGCACCGGGGCTAGCGCGAATAGCCGCGCGGCGCGAGCCGGGAACCACGCCGCCGGCATCCAGATCACTTCCACGAACCCGCGGCGGAGTAGCCCGTGCGCGGGCGGCTCCAGCGGCCCGCCGCGCCCGCACAGCGGGGCCAGCCACTCCCCGCCGCGCGCCGCCAGCAGCGCCTTCTCGCGCGCCCGGAGCGCGATCACGCGCTCGTTCCACGGCACGAACTCGACCGGCGGCACGCGGGCCAGTGCCACCTGCGCGCGAATGAACTCTGCCCGGTCGCGCTCGGCCGCTCCGCCGGTTTCGTCCAGCCAGTCCGCATACGCCAGCCGCGGAACGTCCTCGTCCGGGTGGGCCAGGATCGCGGCCATCAGCGCGTCGCCGTCGGACATGCACGCCCCCACAAAGTCCCCCCATCTTACTCGTGCAAGAATCGGCGCGCATCCCTCCTTTCTGCCGCTTGCCTCTGTGGATACGATTGGGGCATGAGCGAATGGCACCTGGCCCGCGGCTACCGGTACGCGGGCGTCGTTAGCGGACTGCGCACGGAACCGGACCGGCGCGATGTGGCCGTCATCGTGAGCGACACACCCGCGGCCGCCGCGGGCGTGTACACCCAGAACCGCGTGTGCGCCGCACCGGTGCAGGTGAGTCGCGCGCGAACGCCGCGCCCGGACGCTCGCGCGATCGTGGTGTGCAGCGGCAACGCCAACGCCTGCACCGGTGAGCAAGGGCTGGCCGACGCCCGGCGCATGACCGAACTCGTCGCCCGCGAACTCGGCTGTTCGCCCGAACAAGTGCTGGTCGCGAGTACCGGCGTGATCGGTCGGCCGCTCCCGATGCCGGTTCTCGAAGCCGGCGTTCCGAAGGCGACCCGCGAAGCCGCCGCCGGGCGCGAGGCACTGTCGAACGCGGCGCACGCCATTCTCACCACCGACACGGGCATCAAACTCGCAACGCGCCAGCACGCGGGCTTCACCGTGACCGGGTTCGCCAAAGGCGCGGCCATGATCGGCCCGAACATGGCGACCATGCTCGGTTTCGTCCTCACCGACGCCGCAGTTGCCCCCGCCGATCTGCACCGCATCTTGAAAGTGGCCGCGGAGCAGAGCTTCAACAGCATCTCGGTCGAAGGCCACACCAGCACGAACGACACCGTCTTCCTGCTCGCCAACGGCAGCGGCCCGCCGCTCGCGGGCGCGGAACTGGAAGCGTTCGCGGTGGAGGTGCGGCACGTCTGCGTGGAGTTGGCGCGGAAGATCATCATCGACGCCGAGGGCGCGGAACACCTCATCACGATTGAAGTGGAAGGCTGTCGCACCGACGCGGAGGCGAAGCAGATCGCGAAGACGATTGCCGAAAGCGCGCTGGTGAAGACGGCCGTGTTCGG
>SXHE01000375.1 GCA_005773755.1 Planctomycetia bacterium | reverse complement strand
CACCGGCCGTTCGCCAGAACATCCATGACAGACATCCCGCTGCGCAAGATCGACCACGTCCGGTTCTTCGTGGGGAACGCGCGCCAGTCGGCGTTCTTCTACCGGAACGCCTTCGGGTTCGAGGTCGTGGCCTATGCCGGTCTCGAAACGAAGGTCCGCCACGAGGCCGGGTACGTCCTCAAGCAGGGCGACATCACCTTCGTGCTGACCTCACCGCTGTCGGACCAGCACCCCGAAAGTAAGCGGCTCGTGACCCACGGCGACGGCGTCATGGACGTGGCGCTCGACGTGCCCGACGTGCGAGCCGCGTTCGAGGAAGCGATCAAGCGCGGCGCGAAACCGGCCCGCGCGCCGGAGGCGCTCGAAGACGAGCACGGCGTCTACGAGACGGCCAGCATCCAGGCCTACGGCGACACGACCCACAGCTTCATCAACCGCGACCGCTACCGTGGCGTGTTCGCGCCGGGCTACCGGCCCATCGACCCGGAGCGCTACCAGGAGAAGACCGCGCGCCCGGTCGGGTTCGCGGCCATCGACCACATGGTCGCCAACGTCGAAGAAGGGAAGATGAACGAGTGGGTCGGCTGGTACAATAAGATTCTCGGCTTCAACCAGCTCGTCTCGTTCGACGACAAGGACATCAGTACCGAGTATTCGGCGCTTATGTCGAAGGTGGTGCAGAACGGCACCGGGCGCATCAAGTTCCCGATCAACGAGCCGGCGAAGGCCAAGCGCCGCAGCCAGATCGACGAGTACCTTCAGTACTACGGTGGCCCCGGCATCCAGCACATCGCGCTCATCACCGGCGACATCATCAAGACCGTCCGCGCGATGCGGGCCAACGACGTGTCGTTCCTGCGCGTGCCCATGACCTACTACGAAACACTGACCGAGCGCGTCGGCCCGATCCGCGAAGACCTGAAAGAGCTGGCCGACCTCGGCATCCTGGTGGACAGGGACGACGAGGGGTACATGCTGCAAATTTTCACGAAGCCGGTCGCCGACCGCCCGACCCTGTTCTTCGAAGTGATCCAGCGGCGCGGCAGCAAAAGCTTCGGTAAGGGCAACTTCAAGGCGCTGTTCGAGGCCATCGAGCGCGAACAGGAACTTCGCGGCACACTGTAAGGTGAACCATGAGCGAGACAACAACCGCCAAACTGATGACCAGCGACGACCTGTTCGCGCTGCCGCACACGAAGCGCCTGGACCGCTGGCTGTTCCGGGGCGAACTGCGGGAGAGCAAGGTGACGAAACGCAATCCGAACCACGCCGGAGCGGTGATGACCATTGGGGGCATCCTGCGCGACTGGCTGAATACGCGCCCAAAGCCGCGCGGCAAGCTCTACGGCGGTGAGGCGTACTTTCGCATCCGCAAAGACCCCGAAACGAACGTCGGGATCGACGTGGCGCTCGCCACCCCGGAGCAAGCCGCAGCCGTGAAGAAAAGGTCGTCGTTCGTGGACGGGCCACCGATTCTCGCGGTGGAGGTTCTTTCGCCCTACGACAAGCAACAGGAGATTTCCGAAACCATCGAGGAGTATCTGGATTGCGGCGTCAAGCAGGTGTGGATCGTGGACACGAGCGCCGAAACGGTCACGGTCCACCGGCCGGGCGCGGAGCCGGTCATGTACAGTCGCTCACAAACGCTGCCGGGCGGCGACGATCTGCCGGGCTTCTCCTGCACGGTCGCCGACATCTTCGAGTAACCGCCATGAACTACGCCGATCAGCTCGGTTCGTTCTGCGCCGCTGATCCGGCGCCCGGCGAGCAAATCGCACCACTGCGAAACCTCGAAGCGATCCTCAAGTGGGCACCGGGGTTCGGCGTCGTGTTTGCGGGCATCGACCTCGTGCAGCAGGACGAGTACAGCTACGACCTGTACTTACCTTTGCCGGGCGCGCGCTGGCTCGTGTTCGGGGTGTCCTGATTCGGTGAGCTGGCGGCGGTCGCCGTCTGGGACCACAAGCCGACCGCGGACGAGTTGCTCGCCCGGCGCGTCGCCATCGGCTGGAAGCCGACGTGTTCGCTACTCAAGGAGGGGCCGAAGGTGCTGGGCCACGCGGCAAAGTTATAGGAACACATCATGCCACACTACCTCTCGCGCGGCAGCATTCCCCCGAAGCGGCACACCGCGCACCGCACGTCGCCGGGCTTCAAGCAAGAGGGCATCTTTTACGAAGAGGTCATCACGACGCAGGGGTTCTCGCGCGCGTACTCCATCGCGTACCACCTGCGCCCGCCGACGCGGGTGAAGCACGTCGAAGCGGCCGGAACGGTCGAAGTCGAGATCGCGCCGCAAGACGCACTGCGCCACCATCACCTCAAGAGCGGCGCGATGCCGGCATACGGCAACCCCGTGACCGGGCGCGTGCCGCTGCTCACCAACAGTGACGTGACGCTGTGGCGCTGCCGACCGGCGCAGCCGCAAGCGGAACTGTACCGCAACGCCCTCGCGGACGAGGTGCTCTTCGTTCACAAGGGGAGCGGGCGGTTGCTCACGCAGTTCGGCGTGCTCGCGGTGAAGCCGTTCGACTACGTCGTGATTCCGCGCTGCACCACCTACAAGCTCGAAATGGTCGCCGGCACGCAAGCCGACCTGCTCGTGGTCGAGTCCGCGGGGCAAATCGACATTCCGCCGAAGTACCTGAACCACGACGGGCAGCTTCGGCTCGGCGCACCTTACAGCGAGCGCGACCTCCACGGCCCCGGTGATCTGTTCGTCATCGACGAGGAGAAGGACACAGGGGTCATCATTAAGGACGGCTCGCGGCTGACGCGCTACGTTCTCGCGAGCCACCCGTTCGACGTAATCGGCTGGGACGGGCAGGTGTACCCGTTCACCTTCAACGCCGACGACTTCGAGCCGATCACCGGCACGATCCACCAGCCGCCGCCGATTCACCTGACCTTCGAGACGTCGGGCTTCGTGCTCTGCACCTTCGCCCCGCGAATGCTCGACACGCACCCGGACGCGATCAAGGTTCCCTACGCGCACAGTAATGTGGAGAGCGACGAAGTGCTGTATTATGTACGCGGCAAGTTCGGCAGTCGGCGCGGGGTGGAAGAGTCGTCGTTCACGCTACACCCGCACGGTATCCCGCACGGCCCGCACCCCGGCACCATCGTCGCCAGCCGCGACATGAAGTGGACCGACGAACTCGCGGTGATGGTGGACACCTTCCGCCCGCTGTTCGTCACCAAACAGGCGATGGAACTGGACGACCCGAAGTACCCTTACTCGTGGTTGGACTGAGTGGTCGTCGCGCTCCGCGGATTCGTGAAGGTGGTTTCCCCTCACCCGCCGCTCGCAGAGCCTCGCGGCGACCTCTCCCCGCTCACGCGGGGCGAGGTGATACCGCGCGCGACTCACAAGCCGTCCGCGCCGTGTAGCTAAAGAGCAGCAGAGCGCCTGACCTCGCCCCGGCTTTGCGGGGAGAGGTCGCCGGCCGCTTTGGGCCGGCGGGTGAGGGGCGAGAGCGTCTACTGCACGGACCGCTTTCCGGCTCTACCGTCTGAGTGCTTGCATGAGTATTGGTCTCCAAGAAGCGTTCGACGCGCTATTCATTGCACCCTTCGCCACCCACCGTTGGGAATCTGAGCGCGCGCGATCTCATTGGGTCGACCTGGAGTGCTGGCAGGATTCAATAGCCGGACCGGTATCGAGCATCGTTGAGACCGGTGGCTGCGAGTATGTGTACGCTCGCGATGATTGGTACTTCGCGGAAGTGAACGACCCGGAATCGCTTCGGGCCAAACTCTCGGAGTGGCTGATGGGTTTGTCTGCCGGAGTAGAACGCTTCAAGCCAACGTCTCCACACGAAGACGCGGACCTTCAGTTCATGCGCGACGTCACAAGCCGGATGGAGCAACTCATCGAGCAAGCGTGCGCGATCGAGCGGTCGCGGTGGTCCAACAAGTAGCTTCACCAGCACCGCACATTTCCCCACCCTTCCCCACACTTCCCCGCTAGACTGGGGCGGTTTTACCCTCCCCAGTGACGCTGCCAATGTCGTCTCCCGAACCTGAATTACCCGAACAGCCGCCGACGCGGGCGCGGTTCATCGTGGCCGCGTGGCTGTGCGGGCTGTCCGGCATCCTCTACCTCGACCGCATCTGCATGGGGCAGGCGGTCGTGCCCATCCAGAACGAACTCGGCCTGTCGAACTCGCAGATGAGCCTCGTGCTCAGGTCGTTCACGCTCGCGTATGGCCTGTTCGCGGTGCCGGTGGGGTGGTGGGCCGACCGCAAGGGGCCGCGCTCGGTGCTGGCGCAGATCGTCATGGCGTGGTCGCTGTTCACCGCGATGACCGGGGCCGCGACCGGCCTCCTCACGCTCGTGCTGGTGCGGTTCCTGTTCGGCGCGGCCGAAGCGGGAGCGTTCCCCGGCGCGGCAAAGGTGATGGCGAAGTGGTTCCCGCCCGCGGAGCGGGGCCGCGTACAGGGCGTGATGCTGGCGTTCGCGCAGGTCGGCGCGGTCGCCGCGCCGGTCGCCACCGCGCGCCTCATCGAGGTCGCCGGCTGGCGCTGGGTGTTCCTTAGCTACGGCATCCTCGGTGCGGTCTGGGCGGTCGGCTACTGGCTCTGGTTCCGCGACGACCCGGCTCAACACAAGGGAGTGAACGATAGCGAACTCGCGCACATCCAGTCGCGCGCGGTGGAACAGACCGCGACGGCCGAAACCGACCCCGGCCCGGTGCCGTGGCGCGCGGTCGCCACCAATCGCGGCATCGTCGTCCTCAGTTGCATCATGGTGTTCGGCGCGTTCTACACCTACTTCTTCTACTCGTGGTTCCAGAAGTATCTGGACGTCTCGCGCGGCATCGGCAACGTCGATGCCGGGAACCTCACGTCGCTCATCATGGGCTGTTCCGCGGTCGGGATGCTGTTCGGCGGCTGGCTCGCCGACCGCATCTCGAAGAGTGCGAACCCGGTGCGCGCCCGCCGCTACCTGGGCGTCACCTGTTACCTCGTCGCCGCCGCGTGCCTGTTCCTCGGCGTGCGCCAGGACGACGCGCTCGCGCTGGCGACGCTGTGGGGCGTGTCGTTCTGCGCGATGCACGTGACGCTGCCGAACTGGTGGTCGTGCGCGATCCCGCAATCCGGGCGGCACACCGCGACCCTGTTCGCCCTGATGAACGGCCTCGGCGTGTTCGGCGCGCTCGTGTCGCAAGGGTTCGTGGGCGTGTTCGCCGACTGGCAAAAAAGCCGCGGGCTGACCGGCCGCGAGGCGTGGGACCCGCTGTTCGACGTGTACGTGATCGCGCTGCTGCTGAACGCCGGCATGTGGTGGCTGTACCGCTGGACGCCGCTACCCGAAGCCCCGAAGGAGGATCAGGGGTGGTAATCGACGTTCACTCGCACTTCTGGGAGTATCCCACGGACTTCACCGCGGACTTTCGCGAGCAGGCCAAGCGCGCGAAGGGCGGCACCGAGTTCGACCTGACCGTGCGCTACGAAGACTACATGGCCGCGTGCCGCGTGCCGGTGCGCACGGTCGTCTTCGGCGGCAAGGCGCGGCGCTCCGGCGTGTGGGTCGATGACAAGCGCATCGCGAACTATGTGGGCGCGCACCCGGACACGCTCATCGGGTTCCTGTCCGTCGATCCCACGCAGCCCGGCTGGGACGCGGAACTGCGCGACGGGCACGAAGTCCTCGGCCTGCGCGGGATCAAGCTCTTGCCGATGTACGCCGGGTTCCGCCCGGACGACGAGACGCTCGAACCGCTCTGGAAGTACGCCGCGAAGCACGCGCTGCCCGTGCTGCTGCACACCGGCACGACGTTTGTGAGCCAAGCGCCGCTCGAATGCACGCTCCCGCGACACCTCGACGCGGTCGCGATCCGCCACCCGGATGTGAAGATCATCATGGCGCACCTCGGCCACCCATACGAGGGCGAGTGCGTCGTCACGATCCGTAAGCACCCGAACGTGTACGCCGACATCAGCGCCTTGCACTACCGGCCGTTCCAGTTCTACCACAGCCTGATGCTGGTGCAGGAGTACGGCGTGTGGGACAAGGTGCTGTTCGGCACCGACTACCCGTTCACCACGGTGAACGCTACGCTCGACGGCCTGCGCAACCTCAACAACATGCTCGCAGGCACCGCCCTGCCCCGCCTGAACGAAGCGAAGATCGAAGCGATGATCGCGCGCGACACCTGCACGCTTCTCGGCCTCGCGTGATGGCAACCAGCGGCACTTCGGGTACGCTAGAGGCATCCGCCGGAGTACCGCTGATGCTGTTCCGTCTCGTTCCCCACGTTGTCCTTTCCTCCGTCCTACTCTGCTCTCCAAACGGTGTTCGCGGAGTCGAACCGCCGAAGGCGGTAGACTTCGACCGCGACGTGAAGCCGATCTTCGCGAAGCACTGCGCCGCGTGCCACGGCCCGGAGAAGCAGAAGAGCAGCCTGCGCCTCGACCGCCGGGCGTACGCGCTGACCGGCGGCGACGGCGGCCCAGTCATTGTGCCCGGCAAGAGCGCGAACAGCTCGCTCATCAAGCACGTCACCTCCGCCGACCCCGACGTGCGGATGCCCCCCAAAGGCCCGCGTCTCACGGCCGCGGAAATCGCCACGCTGCAAATATGGATCGACGAAGGCGCGAAGGGGCCGAACGACGCAGTAAAGGAGAACCCTGCAGACTGGTGGAGCTTCAAACCCCTGAAGAAGCCTGCCGTGCCTGCCGGCGCGAACCCCATCGATCACTTCATTCGCGCCAAACACAGTGACAATGGGCTGTCACTGTCAAAGGAAGCGGACCGCCGCACGCTGATCCGCCGCCTGTACTTCGACCTGACCGGCCTGCCGCCTACGCCCGACGAAGTCGAAGCGTTCGTGAAGGACACCGGCGCGAGCGCCTACGAAAAGCTGGTGGACAAGCTGCTCGCCAGCCCACACTACGGCGAACGGTGGGCGCGACACTGGCTCGACGTGGTTCACTTCGGCGAAACACACGGCTACGACAAGGATCAGCCGCGCCCGAACGCATGGCCCTACCGCGACTACGTCATCCGCGCGCTGAACAGCGACAAGCCGTATTCGCGGTTCGTGCAGGAACAACTGGCCGGCGACGTGCTGTTCCCGGGCACCGTGGACGGCATCAAGGCCCTCGGCTTCCTCGCTGCCGGTCCGTGGGACTTCATCGGCCACGTCGAAGTGTCCGAAACGAAGATCGACGGCAAGGTCGCCCGCCACCGCGACCGCGACGACTTCGTCTCGAACACGATGGGCACGTTCATGGGCCTCACGGTCCACTGCGCGCAGTGCCACAACCACAAGTTCGATCCGATCGCGCAGGAGGACTACTACCGGCTACAAGCGGTGTTCGCGGCCATCGATCGGGCCGACAGGAGCTACGATGCCGACCCGAAGGTCGCGGCCCGTCGCGCGGAACTGGAGGCGAAACGCACGACAGCTTTCACCAAGTTGGCCGCAACCATGGACGGAGCGCGGACGAAGTCCGGCGCGGAACTGGTCGATGTTGAGAAGCAAATCGCGGAGGCCACGAAGCCCGCGAACGCACCGAAACCGGCCGAGTTCGGATACCACTCTCAACTGTCGCCTCAACAGAATGTCAACAAGTGGGTTCAGGTCGATCTCAATGAGAGCGTCAAGTTAGAGCGCGTCATATTGAAGCCGTGTCACGACGACTTCAACAACATCGGTGCCGGGTTCGGCTTCCCGGTGCGGTTCAAGATCGAAGTGAGCGACGATCCGACCTTCAAGACGAGTGTTGTGATCGTGGACGAGTCAGTGAAGGACTACCCGCCGTCCGGCATGGCGGCGTACACCGCGAAAGCCGAGGGCAAAGCCGGGCGCTATGTCCGCGTGACCGCGACCAAACTCGCCCCGCGCCAGAACGACTACATCCTCGCGCTGGCCGAACTCGAAGCGCTCGACGCGGCCGGCAAGAACCGCGCGCTGAAAGCACCCGTGACCGCGCTCGACAGCATCGAGGCCGGTCCGCGGTGGCGCAAGTCGAACCTGACCGACGGCCTCGCCCCTAGTGGCCCAAAGTTGGCCGCGGCCGAACTCGCGAAGCTGACCGAACGCCGCGATTCCCTTTTGACAAAGGCACTTGGCGAGAAGGGCGTGGCGGCACTAACCGCGCTGCGTGCCGAAATCGCGGCGCTGGATACGGAGCTTGCGAAGCTGGCCGGCTCGCGCCGCACCGCGTACATCGGCACCGTTCACACCGGTGGCGGGAACTTCCTCGGCACCGGCGCGAGCGGGAAGCCGCGGCCGATCCACCTGCTGCAGCGCGGCGACGTGACGAAGCCCGGCAAGGAGGTCGCGCCCGGCGCGGTCCCGGCGATCCCCGGCATCAACGGCACCTTCAACCTCCCGAAGAACCACACCGAGGGCGAGCGCCGCGCGGCGCTGGCGAAGTGGATCACCGACGCGAACAACCCGCTCACCTATCGCGTAATGGCGAACCGCGTGTGGCAGTATCACTTCGGCCGCGCGCTCGTCGATACGCCCAACGACTACGGCAAGATGGGACAGCTCCCCACACACCCGGAACTGCTCGACTATCTGGCGAGTGAATTGCGCGAACATCAATCGCTCAAGAAGCTGCACAAGTTGATCGT
>SXHE01000374.1 GCA_005773755.1 Planctomycetia bacterium | reverse complement strand
CGCCGCGGAGCAGGAACGCGGTCATCAGGCCCATGCTCTCGTTCACCGCGCGCCAGTCGGGCACGCTCGTCTCGCACCCGTTCAGCACCACCACCGCGCCGGGCTTCAGCGCCGGCTTGCGGTGCAACACGTCGTGCGCCAGGAGCAGGTCGTCGGCCAACCGCAGGTGCGACCGGGCCGCGAACACCTCGTCGCCGGAGCCGTGGCAACTGAAGTGAACGTACCCGCAGTCGGCCCAGTAGTCGGTCGCGGCGAGCGTTCCGGCCACGCCCAGGAAGCACCGCCCGTCCGCGACGCCCAGCCGCTTCTGAAGCTCGCTCCCCTCCCAGTGCGAGACCGGCCGCGCGTGTTCGGTGCCGTGCTCCGGGTCGGCGAGCACGAACGCCCCCCGGTCGGGTCCGGCGCGGGCAGCTTGGGGAGCAGGTTCGCCGACGGCAGGTACGCGGTCTCGAACTCGTCGCACAGGTACTTCAGCCGGCCCTTCTCGTACCACCGGGCCGCGTGCAGCGGGAACATGTGGAGGAACTCGTGCGGCACGAGGTACAGGCCCGCAACCTGCTTCTCGCGCAGCAGCGGCAACAGCGGCACGTACAGCATCGTGCCGAGGTCGGTCAGCCCGTCGAGCGCCGGCTCGTTCGGGCCGACCGTGCGCAACTCGTTGGTGAGCCGGATCAGGGCGTCGCGGGTAAACTGGAACGGGAGCTTGACCACTTGGAACGCGTCCCGGAACAGCACGAACGCGTGAAGCTCGGTGTTCCCGGACCACCAGAAGTCGATGAGCGCCCACCGGTCCGGGAGCCGGGACTGTAGGTCCGCGCGGGTGGGCCGGTCGTCGCCGTGCGGGGCCGCCCGCGCGGGATCGTGGGCGCGGGCGTGCTGGCCCCAGGCGGCAAGGTAGCGCTCCGTGTACCGGTCGCGGTCGGGCGCGTAGCTCTCGTGTTCGGGGTCCGCGGAGCGAAACCACAGGGTCAGTTCGCCGCGGGCCGCGAGTACGTCGGCGGGTTCGTCGGCGCGGCCGCGCGCGAGCTGGGCCGCGAGGTCGTCCACGGCCCCGGCCTTGCCGTCGAGCACGGCCTCGTACCCGTCTTCGGGCAGGTCCGCGGCCAGCGCCGCCGGTACGACGTAGGCGTTCAGTCGCAGCGTGTGCTCGGCATAGTACGCCAAGCGCGTATCGTCGGCCCCGGCGTTGCGCCGGGCCGCGCGGAACGCGTCCCGCGCGGCGCGCCACGCGGCCACGGCCTCGGCGTTGCACCCGAGCATGTGGCGGGCCAGGGCCAGGTTGTTCAGGCACCGCATCCGCGAGATCGGCGCGGTCAGGTACGTCAGGGCCTCAGTCAGCTTCGCCTCCGACGCGCCCCACTCGTTGAGCTTGCCGTGCGCCGCGCCCCAGTTCATCAGGCACCGCCCCACCTCGGACGGCTGTTCGCGGCCCCGCATCCGTTCAAGCGCGACGCGGTATTTGGGGATCGCGTCCGAGTCCCGGCCCGATTCCGCCAGGCAGTTGCCCCAGTCCATCAGGCACCCGGCCACTTCCAGGTGGTCGGCGGGCAGCATGGCAATCGCCTCGGCGTAGCAGCGCTCGGCGTCCGGCACGGCTCCGGTCCGGCGCAATACCCCGGCATAGCTCTTGAGGGCGCGCGCGAGGACCGCCGGCGGCGAGTACTGGCGGACGATCACAATTGCGGCCTCGTAATCCGCGCGCGCCGCACCGAACTCGTTGAGTTGAACCAGTGCGGCCGCCCGGTTCATGAGCGCCCGGCCCACGTCCTCGGTGTGTACCGGGGACCGGCGCAACACGGCCAGCGCCCGGTCGCTGTCCGCGACGCAGTCGGCCAGGTGGCCGGTGCGCAGGTGGACACGCGCGCGGTTCTGCCAGAACGTGCCGATGTCCGGCTCGATCGGGTGCTTCTCAACGGCCGGGCTGACCGCCCGGTACAACTCGAGGGCGTAACCCACGAGGTTTTGTTCGGTGTTCTGGGCATCGAGTAGGTGATTCGCGTAGTGAGCAATGATGTAGCCCAGGCCACGCGCGTCGGCCGGATGCTGCGCCATGCCGGCCGCGTACTCGACCAGCCGTGCGACCACGATGGCCGGGTCGGCGGTGTTGCGGGCGGTGTACTCCAGGTATCCGTACCCCTCCGGTCCCAACAACTCCTGGCGCATCCCGAGCCACACGAACAGGATGACCTGATCGGCGGTGCCCTTGGCGCTGGCTTCGTTCAGTTGGGCGCGGTACTTCTCGCGGTCCATACCGAGTCGGATCGGAGACCAGGCGCTGGGTCCGTTCAGCTCGGGCGCGTGGTTGTCGTTCACGAATGGCTCTCAATAGTGACCGGGCGGCTCGTATTCAGATTACCCGACGGGCACGACGCGCGGCTCGCGCAGGGCTTCGGGCAGGGGAAAGTCGCGGTCGCCGAGGGCGGTGCCCGCGAACACGCGCACGCGGTTCTGCCACCGCGTGTAGGTGTCGTGGACGCGGGCCCGGGCCGCGCCCGGCGGGATGCACAACTTGCGCGCGATCGCCGAGATCGACATGCGGTCGCGGTACAGGCACTGGAGGATGCGGTAGTCCTCACGGTTCGTTGCGCTCGCCCCGGGGCCGACCAGTTCGTCGAGCAGCGCACGAACCGTCTTGCACACCAGCGCGTTCACGAGGGCCTCGCGCCGGCCGATCTCGATGGCGAACCGGGTCGCCTCGTGCGAGTCGAGGAACCGGTGCGGGTCGCCCAGACACGAGCGGAGCGCGCGGCCCACCGGCACCCGCGACTGCTGTGCGAGCACCTCGGCCCACTCGAACAGGATCGGGTGTTGCTGGAGCCACGCCTTCAGGTCGGTAAGCGCGTTGCGCTCGGCCAGGCACACACAGTCGTCCGCGTTGTTTAGCCAATTGATACCGGCCATGAGGCAACTCCGAGGTGTGAGGCGCGGCGCGCCTGAGGAGGTGGGAAAGTGGTCGGCGGGTGACGGTCGGCAGTGACGGGCCTCTTCTCGTGTCGATGGGTCCGGTGCCCCCGTGCTGGTCCGTTCTTCGCTCCGGCCCTGGGGCCGGCAGTAGGTTAACTTGGTTTCGGTAACGCGGGCCGTGCGCACTGGTCCGGATTTATTCGTTGCGCTCGATCTCACGCTTCAGTTTCTGGCGAACCTTCTCGAGCCGGTACCAGACGCGGTTCAGTGTGCTACCGAACAGCTCAGCAATGTCTTCGAGCGTGCGGTCTTCCTCGTACTTCAACCGCAGCAGTTCGCGGTCGTCCTCGGAGAGTTTTGCGGTCGCCGCGCGGAGCCGGTCGAGTTTCTCGGTGCTGTCGTCCCCGCCGGAGTCCACCGAGGCCGGGTCGCAGGGGTCGAGTTCGCCGAGCGGAGCCGCGCCCTTCTTGCGACCGTACTCGGAGATGGCCCAGTTGATCGCGGCGCGCGAGACGGTGTGAAGGAAGTGTTTCGCGCTCTTGTACTTCCTCGATGTGTTTCGCACGACGCGAAGTAGGCCCTCCTGCGCGGCTTCTTCGGCCCGACCGCGGGCGACCTCGACCGGCACCCCACACCGGCACTGGTGCGCGACCACTGCAGCGAACGCGTACCGCCGCCCCTCTTCCGCGTGCGCCTGAACCATCTGCGTGTGAGTGTCATTCACGGCATCGTCCTCGGTGTGGCTGTGTGTCGCCACAAGATGAATGACGGGTTCCGTGACCGATTTTTCGGATTCCGCGCGAAGAAGTGTGCGAAGCGCGCGGGTGTGCGTTCTGGAAAGGTTCGGCGCGCCCGAAAACCGGGCGCGCTACGCGACGACGTGCTTGATGACCTGCTCGGTCAGCGTGGACGTCGTGCCGTCGCCGCCGAGATCGCGGGTGAGGCCCACGCCGGCCTTCAGCGCCTTCATCACCGCGGCCTCGATGCGCGCGCCCGCGTCGCCGCGGCCGACGTGTTCGAGCATCATCGCGGCGCTGCGGATCACCGCGATCGGGTTCGCCTTCCCCTGGCCGGCGATGTCCGG
>SXHE01000373.1 GCA_005773755.1 Planctomycetia bacterium | reverse complement strand
GGCCGACGAGCCGACGGGTAACCTGGACGCCGCCGCGGGTGGCGAGATCATCCGCATCCTGCGCGACATCACCCGCGACGAGGGCGTCACCATCGTCATGGTCACGCACAACACGGAAATCGTCGCCGCGACGGACCGCGTGGTCCGCATGGTGAACGGCGTCGTCACCACCGACACGGGTGCGAGCGAGAAGCCGTGGCAGTCGCCCTTTCAGCAACCGCGGTTAGCGGCCGTGTGAACCGCCACGGAGTGGCGGGCTACAATAGCTCAATGTCGCAAATCTGGCTCAACGGCACACTCACGGACAAGCTCGACGCGCGCGTTAGCCCGTTCGACCACGGGTTCCTGTACGGCGACGGGGTGTGGGAACACCTGCGCCTGTTCAACGGCACGCCGTTCGGTGCGGCCCATCACCTCAAGATTCTCTCCGCCGCGGCGGACGCCATCGGCATCGACATCCCATTGTCACACGACGAACTGCTCGCGGCGATTATCGCGACCGCGAAGGCCAACAACCGCACCGCGGGCTACGTTCGGGTGATCGTGTCGCGCGGGCCGGGCACGGTCGGCCCCGACCCGCGGAAGATCGAGCCGCAGGTCATCATCACCGCGGAAGAGTACCGGCCGTTCCCCGACGAGTTGTACGGCCACGGCTTGCACGCGACCGTCTCGCCACTGGCGCTCGATCCGGAGAACCCGGCGCACCGCGTGCGCACGCTGAACCAGCTTCACGTCGTTCAGGCGAAGCGACACGCCCTTCAAACCGGCTGCCTCGAAGCACTCTTCCAGAACCGCGACGGCCACATCGTCGGCGTGACGGAGGGCTTCCTCTTCGCGGTGAAGGGCGGGGCACTGGTCGTCGCGGGCGGGCAACCCGAAGACGCGACCGGGTTCGCGGTCGCGGCCGTCGCGGGTGAAAGCGGCGCGATCGTCGCCGAGTACACGCTGACGCTCGCGGACCTGCTCGCATCAGAAGAGGTGTTCATCGCCGGAACCGCGTGCGGCGTGATCGGCATCGTCCGCATCGACGGCCGCGACATCGGCACCGGCACCGGCACCGAGGGGCCAGTCACACGCCGGCTTCGCGCGCTTTCTCAGCAGCACACACGTGGTACGCCAGGGTAGAATATCGGTGATCTCCTCACTGCCAGAGGGACACCAATGGTCTCCATCAAACGCATCCTCGTGCCCACCGACTTCAGCAACTGCGCGCTGCCGGCCGTGCGGTACGGGGCCGAACTTGCGGGCAAGTTCTCGGCCGAACTGATCCTACTTCACGTCGTGCCCGACACGGTGCTCGCGCTGCCGGACGCGGTGATGCCCAACCCCACGCCGAACGCCGACCTGAACGCGCTCACCGATTCCGGCAAGCAAGGGCTGGCGAACCTGATCGCCGCGGAGAAGCTGTCGGCCCGCGCCGAAGTGCGGATCGGCTCGCCCGCGGGCGAGATCGTCGCGGCGGCGACCGACCTGCACGCCGACCTGGTGTGCATCGCCACCCACGGCCGCAACGGGCTGGCCCGCGTCATCCTCGGCAGCGTGGCCGAACAAGTGGTGCGCCACGCACCGTGCCCGGTGCTTACCGTGCGGCCGAAGTCTTGCTAAGTCGCGAGCGGCTTGGAAAGAAACGATACCATGCGACTCGCTCTCTTCATCACACTTGCCCTCTCAACCACACTCCGCGCCGCGGACTGGCCACACTGGCGCGGGCCGAACCGCAATGGCATCACGGACGAAGTCTCCGGCTGGGACGGCAAGACGTGGCTCGCGGACAAGCCCGTGTGGACCGTGCGCGTCGGCGAGGGCGCGAGCAGCCCCATTGTGGTGGGCGACCGCGTGTTCGCGCTCGGCTACTTCGACGGCAAGGACACGCTCCTGTGCCTGAGCGCGAAGGACGGCAAGCAACTCTGGTCGCAGAGCTACAAGTGTCCGCGATACGGCCGGTTCCGCGCGGGCGACGAGGGGCTGTACTCCGGGCCGTCGTCCACACCGGAGTTCGACCCCGCCACCGGCTTCCTCTACACGCTCAGTTCCGACGGCGACCTGAACTGTTGGAACACCAGCAGTGAGGGGAAGAAGCTGTGGGGGAAGAACCTGTACGACGACTACAAGGCCGCGCGCCGGCCGAAGCTCACGCCGGCACCGCAGCGTGACTACGGCTACACGTCGTCCCCGCTCGTGTACAAGGAGTGGCTACTGGTCGAAGTCGGCAGCACGAAGAGCGGCAGCGTGATCGCGTTCGACAAGAAAACGGGCAAGGAAATATGGGCGTCCGATTTGAAGGAGGAAGCCGGGCACACCGGCGGCATGTCGCCGATGACTGTCGAAGGCGTGCCGTGCGTCGCGGTGCTGACGCAGCGCAACCTCGCGGTGATCCGGCTCGACGCGGGCAACGCGGGCAAAATGGTCGCCACGTTCCCGTGGGTGACGGACTTCGCCAACACCATCGCCGGCCCCGCGGTCCACGGCGACAGCGTGGTGATCGCGGCCGGCTACAACCACAACGCGATGGTGCGCGTGCAGTTCACCCTGAAGGACGCGAAGGAAGTGTGGCGCGCGAAGATCGCGTCAAAGGTCTGCACGCCGGTCATCCACGACGGCTGCGTGTACGTCGCGTGGCAGCGCATCCGCTGTATCGACTTCGCCACTGGCAAGCTGAAATGGGAAGGCGGCGCGATCGGCGACCCCGGCTCGTGCGTGGTCACTAGCGACGGCCGGCTGGTGGTGTACGGCCTGAGCGGGAAGCTCGCCCTGATCGAGGGCGCGAAGCGGTCGCCGGACGCTTACAGGGAACTCGCGGTGAAGGACAAACTGTTCAAGACGCAGGCATGGCCACACGTCGCGCTCGCCGCCGGTCGCTACTACTGTCGCGACCGCGAGGGGAACGTCGCGGTGTTTGGAAAGTAGTAGCTCGTAGTGACCCGCTTCAGCGGGTCGCGGGGCCAGCCTGCTTCGCCGTTGCCCTTGTGCTAAGGCCGCTCCGAAGCGGTTCACTACGAGCAACAGCTACGCGAGTGGTGCCCCCACATCCGCCGCCTGCCCGCCGGCGTCCACCTTCGTGCCGGGTTCGTGGTGCTTCCACTTGAGGTACGCGAGCGCGATCGGGCCGAATCGCGGCGAGTGACAACTGGATGTCACAACGCCGACTTCCGCACCGTCGCGGAGGAGCTTCGTGCCGGGCGCGGGCGGTTCGCCCTGCACGTTCAGCCGCACGAAGACGCGATTCACGTGCCCGGCCCGGTCGCGGGCCATCACGATGGGTTCTTGGCCCAGGTAGCACCCCTTCGAGTAGCTGACGGCCCGCGCCGCGAAGCCCACTTCCATCACGAAGCGGTTGTCGTCGATGTCGTTGCCGAACAGCGGCGTCCCGGCCTCGATGCGAAGAACCTCGAACGATTCCGCTGTGCCGACGACCGCACCGGCCGCGGTCAGCATCCGCTTCACGCCGTCGGCCACGTCGGTGCGGCACACGAGATCGAAGCCCGGCACGCCGAGTTGATCGCGCCGCCGAATCGAGCACGTCGCATCGCGCCCGAAGGTGCGCTCCATGTGTGCGAACGGCGGCAACTCCGGCACCGGTTCGCCCAGCGCGGTTGCCAGCACTTCGCTCGCCTTCGGCCCGGCGAGGTGGAACTGGGCGAGGTCCGCGGTGCGGTCCGTGATCTCCACTTGCTCCGAGATGAGGTAGCGGTCGAGGTACTGCACGAGGTCCGTGTTCCGGCCCGGCGTCGTCTCCACCCACATCGCGTGGCGATTGTCGCTCAGGCGAACGTGGTAAATCCATGCTTGGAACTTCACCTTCGCGCGCGAGTCGCAGAAGTAGGCCTCGCACCCGCCGCCGAGTGCGAGCGCCTTCGTGTCGTTGGTGCTCAGGTTGCCGAGGAACATCGGCGCGTCCGGGCCGGTGAGCACGAGTTTCGCGGCGGCGGACGTGTCGAAGAGTGCCGCGGAGGTGGTCGCGGCAGTGTAGTCGGGGGTCATTCATCGCTCCGGCAGGTTCTCGGTGGTTGGGCGACTCACTTCACCGGGAACAGATGCCCCCATCCTAGCAGGTGCGGGTCTTTCGGGAGCGGCGCGGTCGGCTCCAGCGTGCCGGCCATGACCAGCGTGCCGACGTGGAAGAAGCAGGCGTCGGCGTCCGAGGTGCTGCCGGGGTAGTGGCCGAACCCGTCGTCGGTGTTGCGGCACGACAGTGACCATTTCGCCACCTTTGCGAGCGCCGCCTTCGCTCCGGGCGCGTTCCCGCCGAGTTGCTTGATGATGAACGCGGCATCGAAGCTGGCGTGCCGGTCGCGGGCCGGGGCGTTGAGCATCCAGCTCCCGTCCTTCTTCTGGTCGCGCAGCACGCGCTTGAGCATCGCGTCGGCCTTCGGCACCGGTTCGCCCACCAAGCGGTAGTAGTGGGCCGCGTGGAACGTCGCCGCGACGTGGTCGTTGATGTAGCCGTCGTCGGTCTGCACCATGAGCGCCTTGATCTTCTTGTCCGCGTCCGCCGGGATCGGTTTGTCGCACGCGAGGTACGCCAGCGGGAAGAAGCTCGTCATGTACAGCGGCAAGTCCTTGTAGTCGGCCTTCAGCACGACATCGAACACAGGCAGCGGGTCGTGCTTTGGTTTGGTGCCGAGCGCGCGCAGGGCCATGAGCGCCATCGTCGTGTTGTACGCGCGACCTGCGGCCGACTTCGGATCGACCGTGCCGGCCTCGTTCACGAATGCCCCATCCTTTTCCTGACGCGATAGCAGGAACGCGCGTGTCTTCTCCTCGTCGGGCAGGCTCATGCCAAACGTCTTGTGGATGACGATGGCGTAGGCGGTGGGGGCGAGGTCGCTGTACGTGCTGTCCGACATGCCCTCGTACTTGGGGTCGATGCCGGGCCGAAAGGAGCCGTCCGGCTTCGCACACTTCTTGAAAAACCGCTTCAGGCCAGCGATCACCTCGAACGGGTCCGGCGCGTCTGGTTCGGCCGCAGGCGCGGGCACGACCGCAGCGAGTAGGGGAACGATCAGTGCGAGCGCGGCGAGGAAGGGTTTCATGCTTCCAACGATACCGCCGCAGGGGCGCGCCCGCCAGAAGTTGCTACTCGAAGAACTGCTTCACCTGGACAGCGAACCCTGGTAGCACGTCGGGGAGCGTCAACTCGTCGCCGTTGTGCATTCGGATGGGGAACTCGTTCTCGCGGTAGACTGCGAGTCGCGCCGGCCGTAATCGCAGAATCGCCCTCTTCCTGAAACCAACTCGTTGACCCGCGCGCGGCCGTGAGTTACTATCCTGTCCCTCACTCACCCCTGACGGACAACCGGAGACGCGAGTGCTTGTCGGCAAGACCAAGTCGGTACGCGGGCGCATCAGCGCGATCGTGTTCGCCACCATCGGCGTGACCCTCGCGGGCGTGCTGTTCGCCGCGGCCGGGGCCGCCGTCGGCCTGTGGACGTGGCCCCCGCAACCGAGCGGGCCACTCGGCGTCTCGTGCGGCGTCGTTGGCGGGCTGATCGTCTTCTTCGAGATGCTCATCCTGCCGCGCAAGTGGTACCGCGGGAAGCGGCTCGGCCGAACGCGGCTGTGGATGCAGGCGCACGTTTGGGCCGGGCTGATCTGCCTGCCGGTCATCCTCATTCACGCCGGGTTCGGGTTCGGAGGGCCGCTCACCACGGTCACGCTGGTGCTGTTCCTGCTGGTCACCTTCAGCGGCATCTGGGGGTTGGTGATGCAGCAGTGGCTGCCGCAGAAGATGTTGGAAGAGATTCCGGGCGAGTCCATCGCGGCGCAGCTCGACCGGCTCGGCGGGTCTCTCGCGGACGAGGCAACGCGCAGCGTCTCGGCGCTCATCACCGTGCGGCCGGAAGAAGAGGCCGCGGAGCCGGTTGTGAGCGGCTCACTGGCCACGGAACTGGTCGCCTTCCGTGACGCGATCCTCGTTCCGTACTTGCAAGACGGAGCGCGGTCGCGGTCGCCGCTGACGACGCCCGCCGATGCCGAGCAGCGGTTCGCCCGGTTGCGCGAAGCGGTGCCGCCGGCCGCGCGGCAGACGCTCGACCGGCTGCAAGAACTGTCCGAACTGCGCCGCCGCTGGGACACCCAGGGGCAGTTGCACTTCTGGCTGCACAACTGGCTGCTGCTGCACCTGCCGCTGTCGGTCGCCATGAGTTCGCTGATGGTGCTGCACGCGATCAAGGCGATGAAGTTCTGGTAGGCCCACGTTCTGACTTTTGGTGTCCTCTGCTCTCGGTCCACCGTCCTCTGTCCTCTGGTTCACGATGCCACGCTCTCCGAGCCGCGACCTGTCGGACCGTTACATCGGGCGGCGCGGGTACTTCCGCAACCCGGACGCGATCCGGCGCGGCAAGTACGCGCTGTCGGTCGTCGCGTTCCTCGCGGCGGCCGGGTACGCGGTGATCGACGCGCTCCAGCCGGAGCGGGTCGCCTACGGCCACACCCACGGCGCGCTCGCGAACCCGCACGCGGCCTTCGACCACAACTGCGCGGCCTGCCACGTTCCGCAAACGACTCGCGACCTGTTCAGCTTCCAGGTGTTCAACGCCCGCGGCCGGTGGCACGACCTCACCTGCGACAAGTGCCACGCCGGGGCCGCCCACCACGGGTCCGTAACCGATGACGCGAAGCAGTTCCACAACCGCTGCTCGAACTGCCACCACGACCACAACGGCCGACTGAATTCGCTCGTCCGCATCGAGGATAGTCACTGCACCAAGTGCCACACGGACCTCGGCAAACATCACGACGCCACCGCGTCGCTGTCCGGCAAGCCGTACCAGAACAAGATCACGAGTTTCGTATCGGACCACCCGGAGTTCCGGTCGCTTGACCTCGCCGCGAAGCCGCGCACGCTCACGTTCAGCCACGCGGTCCACATGAACCCCGGCCAGGCGTATTCGCCCGGCGGGAAGGAAGCCATGACGCTGGGCCGCATCAAGCAACTCGCGGGTGGGCCAGCGGCTGACCGCTACCGCAAGCCCGGTCAGGGCGACGACGCGCTCGTTTCGCTCGACTGCGCCTCGTGCCACAAACTCGATTCCGGTATCGGGACGACCCAGCACGAGAAGCTGAAAGCCGCACTCGACGCGCTGGGCGAGCCGACCCGCTCACTGCTGCCGCCGCGCCCGGAAGGCGCGTACTTCCTGCCCATCAACTTCGAGGCGAGTTGTCGCTCGTGCCACCCGCTCGGCGCACCGGCTGGTGCCAGCGCCGGCAAGGTCGTGCCCGGCTTCGACGTGCCGCACCGCAAGCAACCGACCGAACTGCTCGGTGACCTGAAAGCCGGCTACCTGAAGAACATGATTGCGACCGGGAACCCGCTGATCGCGGTGCCCGCCGAACCCGGCGGTAAGTTCGACGCGCCCTCCCCCGCCGGCGGGCGCACCCTCGCGGACGAAACCGACCGACTCGCGCAGGCCGCGCAGCGGCAACTCTTCTCCGGCGACGGCTGCGCGAAGTGCCACCAAGCCATCGGTATTGGGAAGGAAATCAGTATCGTCCCGGTCCCGGACCGCACGGTCTGGTTCAAGCACGCGAAGTTCAACCACGCGGCCCACCGCGGAGCGACCTGCGCCACCTGTCACCCCGGAACCGGCGGCGCGACCATCTCGCCGGTGGACGCGGCCAAGCCGGAGCCGGTGCAGATCGAGGGGATGCAGTCGTGTCGCGCGTGCCACTCGCCGCAGCACACGAAGGTGACGCTGCCCGACGGCTCGAAGGTATCCGGCGGCGGCGTGCGCCACAACTGCACCGACTGCCACCGCTACCACCACGGCGACCAGCCGATGCAGGGGCGCGGCGGCGAGAGCTGGTTCCCCAAACAGCCCCGCGACCTCGCGGACTGGCTCAAGGGGAAGTGAATGACCGAAGATTGGCCCGCTGATGGCGCAGAGCAGACGCAGATGAATTC
>SXHE01000372.1 GCA_005773755.1 Planctomycetia bacterium | reverse complement strand
GCGGCCAGCAGTAAGACGAGCGCGAGGCCGGCGCACAACGAGTAGTACTCGTAGTACCGGCGGTAGATCGGGGCGGCTTCCTCGGACTTCTCCAGCGTGCTGATCTCGCGGTACGCGGCCAGCAGCTCGGGGCCGCTGGTCGCGGCGAACGACTTCCCGCCGGTCATCTCGGCCACGGCCCTCAGCGCCGCGCGGCCGTCGAGCCGCTGCTTGGCCGCGTCCGCCGGCGCGTTTGGCGGCACGTCGCCCCCGGTGTCGATGGTGTAAATGCGGATGCCCAGGTTCGCCGCGAGCTGCGCCGCCTCGCGGGGCCGCATCGTCCGGTCGATCCCGGCCTTCTTCGCGTTCGGCACGTCTTCCTTGAAGATGTTGTGTTCGCCGTCGCTCAGCAGGATCAGTACCTTCGCCCGTTTCCGGCTCGCGACCGCGTCCAGCCGGGCGATCCCCTCGACCAGCGAATCGCCGATGTTCGTGCCCGCGTCCACGCCGCTGCGCGGGCGCAGCTCGTCCACCACCTTGAACAGCACGGAGTGGTTGAGCGTGAGCGGGCACACGGTCTGTGGCACCGCGGCGAAGGTGACGAGGCCGACCGTATCACCGGACCGCGCTTCGAACGTCGTGCCGTCCGGCGCTTCACCGCCGCCGACGAACAGCTTGAACGACCGCTGCGCGGCTTCGAGCCGCGACACCGGCGGCGCGTCGGGAATCCAGAACACGTCCGCCGCGCCCATGCTGCCGCTCACGTCCATCGCCATCATCATCGCGATGCCCTCGGCGGGCAGGCGCGTTTTCAGGTCCGGGGTGCGCGGCCCGGCGCAGGCGACGATCAGCAGCAGGCACGCCAGCCCGCGGAGCGCCGCGCCGATCCACTCGGCGAGCGTCGCGCGCCGGCCGGACCCGCGCCCGAACGCGCTCACGTCGCTGAACCGCAGCGCCGGCCGCGGGCGGCGCAGCCACCACCACGCGACCAGCACCGCCAGCGGCGACAGCCACAGGAACCCGGCGTTGGTAAACGACATGACTTCAGAATGCACGAGGCGAACCCCGCCCGCAAGGGCGGGGGTGCGGTTTCGCTGGCACGCCGGCCGGCGCGAACGAAATACAATCTCCCCATGCCGTTCGACGACGACGCGATCATCGCCGGGGCCGGGGCCGCGGGTCTCATGGCCGCAATTCGCGCCGCCGAGCGCGGGCGGCGCGTGCTGCTGTTGGAGAAGGGGAAGAAGCCCGGCGTCAAGATTCTGATGAGCGGCGGGACGCGGTGCAACATCACCCACGACTGCGACGCCCGCGGTATCGTCGAGGCGTTCGGCCCGAACGGGAAGTTCCTTCACAGCGCGCTCGCACACCTCGGCCCGCGCGAGACGGTCGCGTTCTTCAACGGCGAGGGCGTCGCCACTAAGGTCGAAGACACTGGGAAGATTTTCCCCGTCAGCGACCGCGCGCTCGATGTACTCGACGCGCTCCTGAAGCGGGTTGCGCGCAGCGGGGCCACGCTCGCGATCACCGAACCGGTGAAGGACATCGAGCTTCACCCCGACGGCGGCTTTCGCGTCTACACGCCGGCGCGGACGCTGACCGCGGAGCGCGTGCTCGTCACCACCGGTGGGAAGTCGTATCCGGGGTGCGGCACCACCGGCGACGGCTACACCATCGCGCAGAAGTTCGGGCACACCATCGTGCCGACAAAGCCCGCGCTCGTGCCGCTGACCGTGCAGCCGGAGTGGATTCGCGAGCTGCAAGGCATCACGCTGCCCGACGTGGGGTTGAGGGTGCTACCGCCGGAGGGGAAGCCGTTGTCGCAGCGGCGCGGGTCGATGCTGTTCGCGCACTTCGGGCTGAGCGGCCCGGCCCCGCTGGACGTGAGCCGTGCCGTCAGCGGGCACGCCGAGCCGCGAACGCTCACCCTCGAAGCGGACTTCCTTCCCACCGTGCCCGAACCCGCGTTCGACACGTTCCTGCAAGCGGAGTCGCTGGCGTCCGGCAAGAAGCAACTCGCGGGCGTGCTGTCCGACAAGCTCCCGCGCAGGCTCGCGGATCAGCTACTCGCGCTGTGCGGGATGCCGCTCGACCGCAAGGCCGCGGCGCTGTCGAAGGTGGACCGGGCGAAGCTGGTCGCGGCGGTGAAACGCACGCGGTTGCCGCTGAAGGGCACGCTCGGCTTCGAGAAAGCGGAAGTGACCGCGGGCGGCGTGAGCCTGGACGAAGTGGACTCGCGCACGATGCAGAGCAAGCGGCAACCGGGCCTGTACTTCGCGGGCGAAGTGCTCGACCTGGACGGCTGGATCGGCGGCTACAACTTCCAAAGCGCCTGGAGTACGGGGTGGCTCGCGGGGAGGGAACTATGACGTGGGATAATCACCGTTTACGCTGATCCGGCGTGCGCTCGTCCACCAAGGGCGATTGCCTGCTCACCGTCGCGCGCGGTGACAAGACCATCGACCTGCCCGTCTTCTTCCCGCTTCCCAAGTAGTCTGGCCTTCGCCCCATCGGGCGGGGTTGCCACTCGAATGTTCCCGGCTTCCCCCAAGTAGCGCCCAGATTACGCGACTTGCGTGCCCGTGCCTGCTCCGCGCTGGTGCGCGGTTGTTGGGCGAGGTCCGCTTGTTCGGCGCGCGGACCGGCGATATACGGCCCCGGCTTCACACGAAGCACACGGACAGGGGCGGCCGGCGGGTTGGGGGATCCGCCGGCCAAGTGGTTCTTGGGGGACGCTAATGACGTCGTGTGACGTGCTCATTCGCCACGTGTTGCGGGACGAAGCACTGACCCGCGGGCTGGGGGACATCGAGGCCCGCATGTTGGTGGAGTGGCTCGCGGACTGGACCGAGTTGCTCGCGGACGCGGCCCGCACCGAGGACGACGCGTGGTCGTGCGTCGAGCGCCTGTGCCGGCGCGGGCGGGCCATTGGGCGGTTCGTGCAACTGTGGAACGACCCGTGGGACCGCGGGGCCGCGATCCAGCTCGCCGCCTCCGAGCGGTTCGACTGGCCGCTGCCGACCGCCGACATGGACCCCGGCGACCTGATGCACCACATCCTCACCTGGGAGAACCAGCACCCGGAAGCGTGATCGGCACCCGTCGCACCGGCCCCAACGGTGGGGCCGGTGGCAGTCGCCCATCGCGCCGACCGACGCCCAGGTGCGTTCTCATTGATTCCGGCCGATCTGCCCATCCCATTTCCAAAACAACAAACTCGACCGAAAGAACTGAAAGAACGCGCCCGCGATGCTTTCACCGAATCCACTTTGCAGGATCGAACAGCGCCGTGTATTGGGATCGCACGAACAAGGTGGTCGGGTTTGGTTTCGGCGCGGTAGCGTACAGCCACGCGAAGATTTCCAGGCGTCGCAATTCGTTATCTTTCAGCGAGTTACCCGTTTGCCGCGGGATTGCTTGACGGGAATTGGCACGGGGCGTGCTTTCTTGTTCTAGCGAGTCGGTCTGCGAGTCCCGGCTCAAATGAATCGGTTTGCGAGTCCCGGTTCATTACTGACTGAAAAGACGAATATCACGCCAACACACGGGCCGGGGAATAGCAGGGGGTATGCGAGTCCCCCCTGCCGAATCCCCGGCCCCACTTCTTTTCCGACACTCACAAACCCAACATCCGCAATCGCCGGCGAGCGAACACCATCGGCACGGGTGCTGCATTACAATGGGTGCGCCCGCATCTTGAGGAACGATTCATGTTTCGCATTGCGTGTGTGCTCACAATTCTCGCCGGGTTTGCCGCAGTCGCCGGCGCGCAACCGCGC
>SXHE01000371.1 GCA_005773755.1 Planctomycetia bacterium | reverse complement strand
GAGATCGCGAAGTTGGGCGGCTACTTGGCACGAACGAAAGACCCGCCGCCGGGCAACATGGTGCTCTGGCGCGGACTCTCCCGACTCACCGACATCCACCTCGGCTACGAATTACACAACCGAGTTGTGGGTAATTGAAAGTTTTTCCGGACGTTTACGGCGACCGCGTGTTCGTCACCTCCCAAACGACCGGTGACGGGAAGAAGTCGCTGCTGACGCTCTGCTTCGACCGCAAGACCGGGAAGGAACTGTGGCGGCACGACTTCGGGTTCGGCGTCGATCAGAAGACGCACGCCAAGTCGAACCTGGCGGTGAACACCCCCGCGGTGACGCCGGACGCGGTGTACGTCGCGTTCGGCAACGCCGACGTCGCCCGCTACACCCACGACGGCAAACTCGTGTGGGTGCGGCGTTACCTGAAGGACTTTGAAGACCCGAAGATGGCGTGGGGCTATGCCGTCAGCCCGCTCGTGCTCGACGACTCGGTACTCTTTCCGTGGAACCACCACAAGGGGCCGTGCTTCCTCGTCGGCCTCGACAAGAAGACGGGCAAGGTCGCGTGGAAGAAGGACCGGCCGATCGGCACCGCCCACGCAACCCCGCTGCTGGTCACGCACCACGGGCAGACGGACGTCCTCGTCCCCGGTCAGAACCGCCTGACCGCGTTCGACGCGAAGACACACGCCGAGTTGTGGTCGTACGGGGAAGGGAACGGGCCGTTCAACGGGGAGATCATCTCCAGCCCGGTGTACGCCGACGGCGTGGTGTTCTGCCAGCTCTGGAGGGAGAGCAAGATTCACGCGATCCGGCTGCGGGGCGACGGGAAGCCGCCGGAGTCGGTGTGGGTCAGCGCCAAGCCGGGGCCGGTCGAGCCGTCGCTCCTGCACTACCGCGGCATCGTGTACGCGATGATGGACGACGGCATCCTCGTCGCCCTCGACGGCAAGACGGGCAAGGAGCACTACCGGGAGCGGCTCAAGGGCACGTTCAACTCGTCCCCGGTCGCCGGCAACGGGCACGTCTACGTGAGCAACAACGACGGGACCACGTTCGTGCTGAAGGCCGGCCCGGAGTTCGAGGTGGTGGCGACCAACGAGCTGGGCGAGCGGATCACGGCCTCGCCCGCGGTCACCGGCGACGCGATGATCTACCGCACCGACTCGCGCCTCTTCTGCGTCGGCACCGCCCCGAAACGCTGACCGCTCGGCTCCGGTTCGGAGTGGAAGGTGGTCGCGGGGTTATTTCGCGGGTTTGAGCCGGAGCGCCCAGACACGAGTGGGGGTGCCGTCACCCCCGGTGACCAGAAGCATGACCCGGTGCACTGGGTCGAACTCCATGTTGTAGTTCATCCCGCACGCGAACGGCAGATCGGCGCCTTTGACCCGCTCCCACGAGTCGGCCCCGAGATCGTAGAGCCACGTCTCGGTGTTCTTCTTGTCGCCCTCGGCGCGCTTCACGAGCAGCACCGTTTTGCCGAGGTCGGGGTTGAACTCCATGGGGTTGTGCTGGTCCTTCGGCGGGCGCGTGCCGGCGGTCGGCATCAGCTTGTACTCGGCGGTCTTGGGCAAGTACACGGCGAGGTCGTCGCGGTTCTCGTTCGACCCGAACACCACGACCGCCTTGTGCTTCGCGTCGTAGGCGCAGTTGGTGTGCCAGCCGAAGTACCCCTTCTTGACGACCCGCTTCCACGCCCGCGGCTCGCCCCCGAGTTCGTGGATGCCGTCCGGACGCACCGCGACGACCACCTTGCGGTCGGAGTCGTAGGCCGCGCAGTACGGGAAGCAGTTCACCCCGTCCCCCGGCAGAGCCGCCCACTCGCCTTGTTCCAGCTGATAAGTCCAGGTGGGCTTGCGCTTGATCTGCGGCCAGAGGTCTTTGAACGAGTCCGTGAACCGTCCCGGTACGAGGTGGTCGTCGAAGATGGGCACGACCATTTCGTCGCGCGAGGTGTCGTAGACCACGGAGCCGAAGGTGTGCGTGGCCCACGGGTGCGAGCCGTTCTTGCCCGCGACCGCCAACCCGTCCTTCGTCACATCGTAGGACGTTCGCGGGTCGTCTTCGTAGGCCCGCGACCACTTGAGATCGCTCGTGGAGAAGAACAGCGGGCTGTTGGTGAAGTCCTTGCCGTGGGTGTCGCTTCCGAACAGGACGAGCCGGTTGCGCTTCGTGTCGAAGCAGCTCCCGCCGTGCGGCTGGCGGCGGAACACGAGTTCGCCCTTCTTCTGCTCGTGAACCTGAACCCACTTGTTGGCTTCGAGGTCCGCGAGAGCGGGGTTGAGCACCGGTTCCGCGGCGCGGCCCGTCGTGGCGCACGCGGCAAACACCAACAACAGCGCGGCGTGGCTCAAACGAGCGCCTCCTTGATGAGCGGCGTGTCCTCGCCGATCAACCGGTGCGGGCGGTTGTCCAGCGCGTAGAGCGTCTGATCGGGGTCGATCCCGAGCAGGTGGTAGATCGTCCGCCCGAAGCTCTCGACCTTGTAGTACTTGTCGGTGACGTAGGCCGCGTGCTTGTCGGTCGCGCCGACCACGCACCCGCCCTTGAAGCCGCCGCCGGCGACGAGCACGCTCTGGCACGTGCCCCAGTGGTCGCGGCCCGCGTCCTTGTTGATCTTCGGGGTCCGACCCATCTCGCCGAGCACCATCACGACCGTCTTCTCCAGCAAGCCGCGGTCGTGCAGATCCTCGATCAGCGACGCGACGGCCTTGTCGAGGTTCGGCAGCTTCTCCTTGCACGCCCGGAAGTTCTGTCCGTGGTGGTCCCAGTTGCTCTCGAAGTGCGTGTACACGAACGGCACCCCGGCCTCGACCAGCCGCCGGGCCGCCAGCACCCGCCGCCCGTGCGAGTTCTTCCCGTACCGCTCCGCGACCTTCAGCGGCTCCTTCTCGACCGCCAGCGCGTCGCGCAACTTCGGCGAGCGGAGCAGGTCGAAGGCGGTCTGCTGGAACTTGTCCATCCCGCCGACGATCGGGTCGTCCAGCCCGCGGAGTTGCGTGTCGAGCGACTGCCGCAGCGTCTCGCGGCGGTCGAACGCCGACAGGTCCAGCCCCGCGGGCGGAACGAGCATGCCTTTCACTTCGCCCTTCGCGTCCTCCGGCTGGAAGACGATCGGGTCGGCGGTCGGGCCGAGGTAGTTCTGCTTGAGGCCGTAGGCGTGGTTGTCGATGTCGCCGAACGCGACGAACGTCGGCACGTCCTTCGGCGCGGGCCGGAGCTTGGCGACCACGTTGCCGTACATCGGGTACGCGGGCGTGACGCCGGTCTTCCGCGGATTGCCGGTCAGCCAGTATTGCCCGCCGCCGTGCTCCCACGTCTCGCTCTTGATCCCGACCGAACGCAGGATGGTGTACTTGTCGGCGTTACGCGCGAGCCGGGGCATCAGCTCGCACACCTGAATGCCGGGGACGTTCGTGCCGATCGGCTTGAACTCGCCGGCGATTTCCTTCGGGGCGTCCGGCTTCATGTCGAACATGTCCTGGTGTGGCGGCCCGCCGCCGAGCCACACGACGACGACGTGCTCGGCGGTCACCTTCCGGGCCGGTGCCGCGGCCGCGCGTGACGCAAGCAGGCCAGGGACCGTCAGCCCAAACAGGCCGGTGCCGCCGACGAAGAAGAAGTCCCGGCGGGAGGGAATGGGGAACAGACCGTGCTCCGGTTCGAGGTTCGGTGTTCTGCTAGTGGTTCAGGGAGAACTCGCGGGTGTTGATCAGGCTCCACATCAGGTCTTCAAGGCCGCGCTGCGCGGACGGGCTGGCCTTCACGTACTCGAGCGACGCCGCGAGGTCGTCCTTCGACGGCATCCGCCCGACGGTCCAGAGGAAGATCTCCTCGACGCGTTTCACGTCGTCGGAGACGTCCGTCACGAGCTTCGCGACGCGGCCGTTCGCGGCCGCGATCTTCTCGCGCAGTTGCGGGTGGTTGGCGAGGTAGAGTGCCTGGACGATGGTCGGGCTCGGGTCGCGCTCGCAGTCGCACTGCACCAGCCCGTTGCGGGCGGGGCGGCCGAAGATCTGGAACGCGTAGGCCAGCGCCGCCCGCTGGTCCTCGGCCCCGGTCACGCCCGCGACCTCCATCGCCCGCGCGCCCGGCGGCAGGAACAGCCTGGGCGGAAACGCCTCGGTCGCCCCCGTGGCCTGGTTGATCACGTCGAGCAGCACTTCTGCCGGGAGTCGGCGGAGCGGGAACGAGGCGAAGTTCCGGCGGTCACCCTTCGCTGTCTCGTGCGGCCGCGCGCTCTGCTGGTAGGTTCGGCTGTTCAGAATCGCTCGGTGCAGCCACTTCAGGTCGTATTTGTTCTCGACGAACCCCTTCGCCAGGGCGTCGAGCAGTTCGGGGTGGCTCGGCGGGTTGAGGCTCGACAGGTGGTCCGGCGGGTCGACGATGCCGCGGCCGAAGTAGTGCGCCCACGCCCGGTTCACCATCGCCTTCGCGAAGTACGGGTTGTCCGGCTTCCGCATCCACGCGACCACGGCCTCACGGGGGTCGTCCTCCTTCGCGAACTTCAGGGACTGCGTCTCGCCGGGCAGCCGGAACGCCTCCGATTTCTGCGTCCCGAGCGGGCTGGACACGCTCGCGAAGTTGGCCCGCTCGCCGTTGTGCTGCACCTCGGTCCCGAACCGCTTCGGCCCTTCGGTCAGCATCCGGGCCTTCATTTCGAGGGTCTTCGCCTCGGCCATCATCTTCGCAGCGTCGTCCGGCTTCACCGACTTGTCCTTCGCCTTGTCGGTGAGCTTCTTGGCTTCCTCGCGGAGCTTCTTGGCCTCCTCCGGCCCTTTCTTCATCAGCTCCGCGGCCTTCGGCGGGAGTGTCTTGTTGTCCGGGTAGTTCGCCCCTTTCACGCGCATGAAGAAGTTGGCGAAGCTGAGCAGGTCGTCCTGCTGCCAGACGTCGTGCGGGTGGCGGTGGCACTGGGCGCACTCCAGCCGCAGCCCCAGGAACGCGTGCGCCACCTGAAGTGTTCCTTTCACGCCGGTGGCGTTCTCGCGCTGCCAGTACAGGTCGAGCGTCTTGCGCTTCGCGTAAACGGCGAGGTTCGGCTCCAGGAGCGCGTTCTCCTCGGCCATCGCCATGACTTCCTCGACCCACTCCTCGCGGGTGCGGCCGTCGCGGCTGGTGGCGAGCAGGACTCGCGCGGCGAACTCGTCGTACGGCGTGTTCTCCGCCACCCGGGCGCGGACCCACTCGTAGAACCGGCGCGCCTCGGCCGGTTCCACCAGCCCGTAGTTCGCGTTGAACGAGTTCGGCTTGAGCACGTCGGAGAACTTGGTCGCCCACAGCGCCGCGTACCCCGGCCGGCCGAGCAACTCGTCGATCTTCTTCGCCCGCTTGTCGGGCGACTTGTCCGCGAGGAACCGGCGCACCTCGTCCGGCGTCGGGGGCAGCCCGGTCACGTCGAGCGACGCGCGGCGGAGAAACGTCGCGTCGTCGCAGAGTCCCGCCGGGTGGATGTTGAGCCGCTTCAGCTTCGCGAGAACGTGCTGGTCCACGAAGTTGTTCGGCTTCACGTCCGGGAACGGCTCGTTGCCGGCGCGGGGCACGACCAGGTGCGCGACCACCGGCTCGTACCCGTAGCGGACGATGACCGCGGTGTCGCCGACGCCCTTCGCCGTCACGGTGCCACTCACGTCCACCGCCGCGACGGTCGGGTCGAGCACCTCGAAGCTACACAGGTCGGTCACGTCCTCCTTCGTGCCGTCGGCAAACGCCGCCTCGACCTTCAGGGCGTAGGTCTGCCCGAGGTTAAGGGTCTGCTGCGGGGGAGACACGCGGAGCGCCGTCACGCGCGAGTCCTCGACGCGGTCCAACTTCGCGCCCCGCGTCAGCCAGCTCCGGAGCAACTGGTAGTCGCGGCCGCCGACGGCCATCCGCTGCCCGCCGACGTGTGACACGACCCCAGTGGCCTTCTCCAGGAGCAGGCTCTTCTCCGGCTCGAACGGGTTGACCCGCCGGCCGGCGAACTCGCGCAGCAGCCACGCATGATCCTGAGAAGGACTTGCGCCGAACAGCGACAGCCGGAAGCCGTTCTGCCCCGTGACCGAGCCGTGGCAGGCGCCGGCGTTGCACCCGAGGCGGCTGAACAGCGGGACGACGTGCCGGCTGAACAACGGCTTCTCGACCGGGTCGGCGGCGCGGGTGAGGTCCGGCGTGCCGAGCAGCGCGACGGCGGCGAGCGGGAACCAAAGGCGGGTCATGCGCTGGTCTCCGGGCGGGCAACGAGCGGCGGTCGCGGCGGGACGACCCTCGAGCGGTCGTGTGGGGGTGGCGTTTTGGACGCTCGTGGGAGCGAGAAAGGAAATTATGCTACGACCGGGCCGCGGCGGGAAGCCGGTGGTGGAAATAACCGCGAATTCGTCGCCGTGGACCAGCACAACCACACAAGCGGAAGGTCGCCGACGGCGAGCTGTTCGCCAGGATCGTCAAGCGGGCCGACCGCGGCCACGACGGCCAGTCGCAAGGTTCACACCGAGCGAGTGACCACCCAACTGTCGCGTGGGACTCTCCCTCGCGACAGTCGGAATTCGTCTCTGCTCCCACCGGGCGCGCACCCAAACCCTACCCGAGAATCTCGGTGAGCGGCCCCGTGCTCTCCTTGAACGACTTCACCGGGCAGCCGAGTTGCTGGAGGATGGTCAGGTACAGGTCGGACATCGGCTTCTTGTCCGACGCCCACTTCAAGTGCTGACCGTGCTTGAAGCCGAGCTTGCGGCCGCCGGCCAGCAGCGTCGGGAAGCTCTTGCCGGAGTGACTCGAGATCTGTGCCCCGCCGAACAAGAGCACCGTGTGGTCGAGGAGTGTGCCGTCGGACGCCTTCACGCCCTTCAGCTTCTCGACCAGTCGCGCGAAGCACGCGACCAACATCTCGTCGCGGGCGCCGAGCACCTTCGCGTCCGGCGATGTCGCCTCGCCGCCGCCCTTGTGGTGGACGTCGTGCGCCCCGCGGACCGGCGCCCCGTTCTTCTGCGCCCAGTCCTTGTACTCGTCGTAATTCGGCCCGCCCTCGCCGCCGAGGCTGTGCGTGACCACCCGCGTCATGTCGGTCTGGAACGCCAGCGCGATCAGGTCCATCATCAGCTCAATGTGCTCCCGCATGCTGTTCTTGCCCTGCGGGACCGTCTTCACCGCCTCCTCGTCGAACTTCGGCCGGCCTCGCTCGAGGATTTCGCGGCTGTCGTCCAGCCGCTTCTCGACTTCGCGGATCGACTCCAGGTACTGATCGAGCCGCCGGCGGTCATCGACTCCGAGTTGCTTCTGGAAGTCCTTCACGCTGCCGGTGGCGGTGTCGAGCACGCTCTTGTCGAGGGCGATGCGGGCGTCGGCCTCCTTTAGCTGCGCTTTATCGGCCGGCGGGAACAGCCGCTCGAACACGCTGCGGTAGTTCGCGGTCGCGGGCACGTCCACGCCCATCGAATTCCGCGAGAGCGTGGCGGTGCCGACGCCATCACCGAACGACAGCGCCAGCGACGGCACCCACGTCGGCCCGAGGTGCTTCACGGCCACTTGGTCCATCGACACCGTGTTGGTGATCGTGCCCGGAACGATGTTGATGTTGTGCCCGGTCAGCCAGTTGTACGGGTGGACGTGCCCGCTGATCCGCCCGGTGATGTGCGACAAATTCGAGAGCACGGTGAACTCGTCGCGGAACTTCGCCAGCGGGCGGTGGGCGTCGGCCAGCGCGTAGTCGCGGCCGGTATCTTTCGGAAACCACGCGTGCCGATTGATGGCCCCCGGGACGTAGAAGCACGCGAGCCGCCGCGGTTCCTTCGCCCCGGACCCGGCCGCCCGCGTGTGGCCCCCCATGATGTCGAGGTACGGCAGGGACATGGCCGCGCCGAAACCGCGGAACAGCGTGCGGCGGGTGATCGTATTCGTCTTCGGGTTCATCGCAGACTCCCTATTTTCGTTGCGGTTGTGTTTCGGTCGGTAGGTCGTACTGTTCGAGGAACGCCTGCGACCTCACCACGCCCTTGAGCAGGTCGCGGAGCGGGTAGCCCTTCGCGCGGTGCGCGGCCGTGATGTCCGCTAGCTCCGCTTGGTCGTCGATCCCGGGCACGCGCCCGGTGGCGTACACGAACCAGTTCTTCATCAGCCCGCGGACCATGTCCGGCTGGTACTTGTCGGCGAGCAGCTTCTTGAACTCGGCGAACGACTTGAACTCCTCGCCGCGGGGCAACCGGCCGGTCGCGTCCACGGGACGCGTCTTGCCCTCGCCGCCCCAAGCGATGCGGCCGTCCAACTCGGCGCGCTTGTAGCTCTCGTGCTCGACCTCGCGCCAGCGACCGCTGAGGTCGAAGTTCTGGAACGCGAATCCGAGGGGATCGATGTTCTTGTGGCATACGGCGCACTTCGCGTCGGCTTGGTGCTGCTTCAGCAACTCGCGGAACGGCTTGCCCTTGTTCTTGCCGTCCGACGGGTTGAGTTCGGGCACCTCCAGCGGCGGCGGGGGCGGGGGCATGTCGATGACGTGCCGCAACGCCCACGCGCCGCGGTAGATCACCCAGTTGTCGCCCATCCAGCAGAGCATCGACTGGATGCCGGCGTGACCGAGAATGCCGCCACCGCGGGGGTCGTCGGCCCGCAGTTTTACCGTTCGCAGATGCCCGCCTTCCAGCGGCGGATACTCGTAGTGCCGGGCGAGGGCGTCGTTCATCAGCGTCCAGTCGCTGGATACGAGCTCGCGCGCTGTGCGGTTGTCGGCGATGAGCCGGGCGACGTAACCGACCGTTTCGTCACGCATCGACGACTTCAGGTAGCGTGCGAAGCGGAAGTCCTGCTTGTTGATGTGCGACTGCGCGATGGTGATGGGTTGTTCGAGTTCGAGCCACTGCACCACGAACGGCCGCACGAACCCGTCGCTTCGTGGGTCGGCCAGAAGACGGTCCACCTGCGCGTCGAGCACGGCGGGTTCACGGAACTTGCCCGCGGTCGCGAGCTTCCGCAGTTCGGCGTCCGGCGGCTCGCCCCACAGCATGAAGCTGAGCCGCGAGGCGATTGCGTGCTGGGCGACGGTCTTGTCCGGGTGCGCGGGCGAGGCGTGATAGCGAAAGTGGGCACCCATCAGTACCGAGCGGAACGCCCCACGCAGCGCGGCGTCGAAGTTCAACCCTTGGCTCCGGAGTTTGTCGTACAGCTTGAGAAACGGCTCGCGCTCGGCTTCGGCCGTCGACCGCCGCCACGCGCGGTCGGTCCAGAGCGCGAGCAGGCGCTTCGCGGAGTCCGCGTCGTCCTTGATCTCGCCGAGGTTCGCGCACCAGTTCGCGGGCGGCCAGGCGGTCACGGCGTCAGGCTCGATGGCGATGTCGTGCAGCACCACGAACGGGCTGGGCTGCTTCTCGGGCGGCAGCTTCCGGTCGAAGAACGGGCGGAACGGACCGGTCCCACCCGGCACCGGATCCTTGGGGTTGCTCTTGTCCTCGTTCTCAAAACCCTCGACCGCGTAAGGCACTTCCACCTTGCCGGCGAGCGCGATCGTGACGCCCTTCGGCTGAACCACGAGGTCGCCGAGTTGCACCTCGTACACGAGCCGTTGCGGCTTGTCGGTCGGCGCTGTGATCTCGCGGAAGTCGAGGTCGCGGCCGCCGATCCGGACCCACAACCGCGGGTTCGGAAGATTCGGGAACGGCTTCATCGCCGAGACGGTGAGCGTCAGCCGCAGCACGCCCTCCTTGCTCTGCGGGGCGGGCACGCTGAAGCTCAGTTCCTCGCGGTCGCCGACGGCCCGCGACTCGAGCAGCAGCCCGAGGCCCGGTCGCGCGACGCCCTTCAGTTCCTTCCCGGTGAACCCATCGACCTTCCACTCCTCGAACGCCTTTTTCAGATCCTTCACCTCGTGGTAGTTCATCGCGAAAGTCTTGCCCCGCGGCGGGTCGAGGAAACGAAGCCCGTCCACCGCCCGGCGGGTGACGACAAGCCACTGCGCGACACCGTCGGACGCCTCTTGCAGGGCGTCGGCACCGGTGTCGAATCCCGCAACGGTGCCGTCGCCGGGGAGCGCGGCGGCGAAGTCGATGTTCAGCCCCGTCACGTCGCGCAGGGATGCGGCGAGTTCGCGGCGGTTGAGCCGCCGGGTGCCGCCGACGCCCAGCGCGCGTTGCTTCGCTGCCACCCATTTCAGGAGCTTGTCTTTCTCGGCCGCGGTCGGTTGCGCCCGGTCTTTCGGCGGCATCTCGCCGGAAGCGACCTTCTGGTGAACCAGGGTCCAAAGGGTGCGGTTGCCGGCCTCGACGCCGGTCATCCGATCGAGCCGGACGCCGCCCTCCTGCTTCTTCTCGCCGTGGCACCCGAGGCAGTGCTGCTTCAGGAACGGTGCCGCGACATCGGTGAACGACTCGCCCGCAGCCGCGATCGGGGCCACGAACAGGACGCACGCGAAGAGGGATACCGGGAAACGACCGCTCACTTCAACACCTCCCACACGACGATAGCGTGACCGCTCCCTGCCGCGAGCCGCTTGCCGTCCGGACTGAACGCGACCGACGTGACTGCGTCCTTGGCCTTCACTCGGAACACCTCGTCGCCGGTGGCCGCGTCCCAAAGCCTCACTGTTTTGTCGTCGCTCCCGGACACGAGCCGCTTGCCGTCCGGGCTGAAGGCCAGCGAGGTGACGTCGTCGGCGTGCCCCTTGAGTGTCAGCAGGCACTTGCCGGTCTTCGCGTCCCACACCCGGATCGTGTCGTCCCGACTCGCGGACGCGAGTGTCTTCCCCTCGGGGCTGAACGCAACCGCGGTGACGATCGCATCGTGCCCGGAGAGGGACAATTCCTCTTTGCCGGTCTTCGCGTCCCACACGGTGACGACGTTGTCGCCGTCGCCGGACGCGAGCCGCTTGCCATGCGGGCTGAAGCACACGGCCGTCACGTCGTAGTCGTTGCCGGACTCCAGCGACAGCAGCAGTTGTCCGGTCTTCGCATCCCACAGCTTCAGCGTGTCGTCGGCGCTGCCGGTGGCGATCCGCTCGCCGTTCGGGCTGAACGCCACCGAGGTCACCGTCTCCTTGTGGCCTTTCAGGATCCGCAGTTCCTTGCCGGAGACCGCGTCGAAAACGCGCGCCGACTGTGCCCAGCACCCGACCGCGATGCGCCGGCCGTCGGGGCTCACCGCGACGCTCGTGACACCTTTCCCGCCGACGGTGATCGACCGCACTTCCTTTCCGGTCTTCGCGTCCCAGAGGCGAACTGTGTCGTCTTCGCTACCGGAGACGATCCGTTTGCCGTCGGGGGTGAAGGCGACCGCGGTGACGAACCCCTTGTGCCCGGCGAGCGTCAGCAAATCGTCCGCGCCGCTCGCGAGGGACGGCGCGAGGACGGAGGCGACCACGAGCAGCGCGAGGCGGCTCACGAAAACCACTCCCGGATCGGGGTGCCCTTCGTGGCCCGGTCGAGCACCTTCGCCGGAACGCCCGCGTCGGCCCGCATCCGGCCGACGTCGAGCAGGGTGTGGAGGATCGTCGCGTGCAGGTCGGCGATGGCGATGGGTTCCGTCGCGGGTTCACTGCCGCGACGGTCGGACTGTCCGACCACCTGCCCGTGCTTCAGGCCGCCACCGGCGAACACCAGCGGGCACAGCTTCGCGTGGTGGTGCCGGCCGAGGTTCTTGTCCAGCCCGGAACGGCCGAACTCGCCGGTGACCACCAGCATGATCTTGTCCTCCAGCCCGCGCTGTTTCAAGTCTTCGAGGAAGGCGGAGACGGCGTGGTCGAGCGGCGGGGCGAACGCGCCCATTCCTTCGGGCATGTTCGGGATGCCCTTGCGGGCGTGGAAGTCCCAGTTCGCGTTGATGACCGTGACGAATCCGGCCCCGGCCTCGCACAGCCGGCGGGCCAGGAGCAACTGCCGCCCCAGCGACGACCCCACCGACGGACCGGAGCGGATGAACTTCGAGTTGTCGTCGCAGTTCCAGTTGAGGAACTGTTCGGTGTCGTAGGCCTTGATCGTCGCCTGGTCTTCGAGCGACAGGTCGAGCGCCTTGCGCACGCGGCCGGTCTGGAGCAGCCCCGCGGCCTGCCGGGTGAACTCGTCGAGCCGGTTCATGGCCCCCGCGGCGTCGGCGGCGCGGTCGAACCGATCGAGTTCCCGGAGGAGCCCGAGGCGGGCGTCGAGTTGCGGCGTCGGCACTTTCGGATCGAACACGTCGAGCGGGTTCGCCGGCCCTTCCTCACCGGGCTTGCGCTTCTTCTTCTCTTCGGCGAACCCGTCCGACAGCGGGGCGAGCAGTTCGAACGGGGCGAACGCGGCTCCGAGTCCGGCCGGCTGACAGCCCTCGACGACCGACTCGAACGCCCCGTTGAACCCGGCGCGGCCCTTGCTGTTGCGGGTGGTCGTCGGGATGAGGGCGTGCCGTGGCAGGCCGGAAGTCGGGTTCACGGCCCCGGCCGCGCGCGCATACACCGCTCCGAGGCCCGGCTCGGTGATCGGCTTGCCGTCTTGAACCGTCAGGTCGGCGGTCATCAGTTGCTTGTGCGCCCCGTTGTGTTCGGGGTGCTTGGTGCGGAACGACCGGACCACCGTGAGCCGGTCGGCCATGTTCGCGAGTTTGGGCAGGTACGCGGAGAATCGCACGCCCGGAACCGATGTCGGGACGTGCCCGTTGATGCTGGTGTGTCCCTCGGGACCGTCCGGCTTGGGGTCGAACGTCTCGTACTGGCTCGGCCCGCCGGCGAGGAACAGGAAGATCACGGACTTGTCGCGGGCGAACGGGCCGGCGTTCGCCGGGTCGGAGGCGAACCCCCGCCTGCCGAACGCGAGTGAGCCGAGGCCGCCGAACAGCCCGGCCCGGAGGAAGTCCCGCCGGGTGCTGCCATCGCAAAGGCGCGTGCGGTGACCGGTGACGACATCGAACATGGGTGGAATCCGAAAGGTGGCGGCACCGCAAGGGTGCCGCCGGAGGGCGGGTTCAGGCGAGCAACTCGGACAGCGGGCCGGACTGGTCGAGGTCCTTGAGGTTCGGGTCGGGCATGCCGAACGTGTCTCGCTTCGCCCCGGCGAGGTGTAGGAGCGTGAGGTACATGTTCGCGGTCGTGCGGTGGGCCTTGCGGCCGTAGCCGGGATAATCGACGTACCGACCGGTCTTGAGCTTGCCGCCCATGTCGCCGATCACCACCATCGGCCACTCCCAGCACCGGCTGTGGTGCCCTTCCGCACCGTCGGACAGGTACACAATGACCGTGTTGTCGAGCATCGTGCCGTTTCCCTCGGGCACCTTCTCCAACTTCTTCATCAGCCCGGCTATGAGGTCGAAGTGGTATCGGCGGATGATGGCGTACAGGTCGGCCCAGGTCTTCCCCTCGTAGCTCTTGCCGTGGCCGATCGAGTGCTTGTCGATGTTCAGCCCCAGCCCCTTGAACGTGATGTCGAAGTCGCGGACGCCGGCGGCCGACGAGAGCGTCAGCACGTTGGTCAGCCCGCAGACGAGGGCCGCGGCCCCGAGGTCGAACTGGGCGTCCAGCCGGTCGGTCTCCACCGCGCTCTTGTACTTATCGCTAACGACCGGCCCCTTCTCGCGAAGAGTGTGCTTGATCTCGTTCAGTTTGCTCTGTCGGTCGCGGAGCGTCTCGAACGATTCGAGGTAGGCACCGAACTGCTCCTTCTCGGCCCCGGCGACGGACTTCTCGGCCTTCTTCACGTCGTCCTTGAGGAAGTCGAGCAGGTTGTTCTTGGCGGTGAACTCCTGGGCCGCGGCGCCGTCGGCGACGATGCCGAACAGCGTACCGTAGGCGTTCGCCGGGTTCACCATCGTTGGCAACCCTTTGTTCGGGCCGATCGCCGAGACGTTGTAGATGATGTTGTTCTCGGGCCGCTTCGAGATGCCGAGGCCGATGTGCGGGAAGATGCCGCCGAGGTGCTTGGCCAGCGCCCCGTCGATCGTCTCGCCGAGGATGGCCATGCTCTCGCCGCCGTTGCCGCGGCCGCCCCCGAACGCGCCGAGCGCCTGGAAGTTGTTCGAGTGCCCGCCGCCGCACACGCGACCCGAAAGCCCCTGCACGACGGTGACCTTCTCCTTCCAGGCCTTCACGGGTTCCAGCGAGAACGGCAGATCCTTGTCCTTCAGCGGAACGTCGATGAACTCTGCGGGACCGTTCAGCGCCTGTTCCGGACGAGGATTCCGTTTCAGACCCGTCGGGGCGAGTTGCTCGGGGCGGACGCCGTTGCTTTCCACGACGAAGACGAACCGCTTCGCGGTCACGGGCTTCCCGGCGGCCTGCGCCTCGATCCGCGACAGGACGGGAGCGAGGAACGTCGCCCCGGCCGACAGGCCAAGGGTCTTCAGGGCGTCGCGGCGGTCGATGGACATGGGCAGACACTCCGGGTTGGCGAGCGGCCGGCGTGAGCCGGCTGTTCGGTGGTGGGTCGGTCACTTGTTCGGTTCGGGCGGGGGTGGCACGCGATAGCGGAACGACTCGGAACTCAGCAGCGAGACGATCAGCGCCTACATGCTGCCGTTGCCGTCGCGGTAGGCCTTGTGTGCGGCTTGCAACGTGGCGGCGTCGCCGGGGCTTTCGTTGCGGCCCGCCCAGTAACGGAACGCGTGCCGCACGAACACCTGCTCGACCCGCTCCGAGCCGGCCAGACGCTTCATGTACTCGGCCACGTTCTTCACCGGGCCGTCCAGCGCCGGGTCGCCGACGTGAGCGATCAGGCCGGCGGCGCCCAGCGGGGCATCCCGCATCACCGGGCCGAGCGGCTTCCCCTTCGGGTCTTTGTTCTTCTCCGTGGCGGCGGGGTCGAGTACCTTCTCGGCCGTGCGGAACCGGCCGAAGTGGTCGAACTGCTCGAACGGGTAGCCCACGTCGTTCATGAGCCGGTGGCACTGCCAGCAATACTTCTCCTGCGTCACGGCCATCCGCTCGCGAAGCGTCTTGTGTGGTGCGTCCGGCAGTTGCGCGTCCACCGTGATCGGGACGTCCGGCACGACCCCGCCGAGCAACCGCTCGCGGACCCACTTGCCGCGGTGGATCGCGTGGTTGTCGAAGCTCGTGGACTGCGCGACCAGCCACGCCGGTTGTGTCAGGATGCCCGCTCGCTGCTCCGCGGGAAGTTCGACCGGTTGCGTGTCGGGGAAATCCTTCAGCCCGTAGATCTCGTAGACGCTCTTGCCGAAGGGCTTGTAGGTCTTGTTCTTGAACTTCACTGGGTCGGCGGCCTTCTCCTTCTCGAATTTCGCGAGTTCTTCCGCCCGTTTCTTCTTCGTCTCCGCGGCGGTCTTGTACGCGACAAAACTCTTGTTCGTCGTCAGCAACTCCTTGAGTACCTGCTTGTCCTGTTCGAGCACGTACAGAACGAGCCGGTCGGTGTCTTCGATCAGCACCCGCGCGTCGTGTTCGGGGTTATCCTTCGAGTCCTTGAACACCTCCGTCGCGGCGTCGTAACCGAAGTACTCGCGGAAGAACCGGAGGATGCGGGTCTTGTCCGTCTTGGGGTCGTCGAGCAGTCGCCGGACCTGCTTCGCCACCCCCGCGTCGGTGTCGAGTTCGCCGGTCGCGGCGGCCTTCAGCAGTTCGGCGTCCGGCCGCCTGTCGGTCAGGGCGTAGGCCAGCGCGAAGGCGATCTCGCGGGGGGCGAGCCGCACCCGCCCCTTCGCGTCGGGCTTGCCGGTGCCGACCTCCATCCGGAACACCGCCTCCGGCATCAGGAGCACCGCCGCCAGGGCGTACCGCGAGCCGACCACCGGCCCGGCCTCGGCGATGTTCTTCCTCGTGAATGCGACGAACCGCTTCTTCTCGTCGGCGGTCGGCGGTCGGCGGAGGATCGCGTCGAACTGTTTGGTGATCGCGGCCTCGATCTGGGCGTCGGTGGGCGGGTTCTTGGGATTGAAGAGCGCGAGGAATTCTTTCTGAGTGAAGCCGATACCCTTGACCTGTCCGTCCTCGATCTTGTGGGCTGTCTGCAACTCGACGATGGCCAGAGCGTTCTGGATGAGCTGGGCGGTGACCGGCTCGTCCATCTTCGGGGCGCCCATGTCCTTGAACGTGGACTTCCCCTCGGGCGAGAACGGCTGGCCGATGCCGGGCCTGCCCTTCGCGAGGTCGTTGGTGAACGCGGCGTAGATCTCGGGGCTGAGGCGGCGGACCCGCGGGCCGCCGT
>SXHE01000370.1 GCA_005773755.1 Planctomycetia bacterium | reverse complement strand
GGTCGGCAGGTCGTCGGCCAGCCCGACCGACAGATCGACGACGTGCTTCTTGCGCGCGGACTCGATCAGCTTCTTGGCGAGCGGTCCGACGACGGCGAACGCCCGGCCCTCGGAGTACGGGTCGCCAACGTGCTTCGGTCCCATCGCACAGTAGAACGCGCCCGTTGCCGGCAGCCCGCCGAGGCCGATCGCGCTCTCGGTCCAGATCATCCCGTGCTTCAGGCCCGCGAAGTGCGTCGGCTCGGCCATTTCCCCGAGCGGCCCCATGCTCGTGCTGTCGATCCCCAGGGTCATCACCTTCCGGGTCGCGAGGTACTCCATGCAGTCCGGGTCCGGGCCGGGCCAACCGGGCGCTTTGCCCGCCACCACGTCCGCGGCGAACTTGCGGCCCTCCGGCAGCGGCTTGTAATACTTGTCGCTGAACCCGCTCTGGAACAGCACCACATCGCCCGCTCCGAGCGCGCGGTGCTTCTTTTCCCAGCGCGCGATTCGCTCCTTCTTGATGAGGTCGCTGCGGCCCTTACCGGCGGAGTCGAGCAGGTCGGTACAGTCGACGACGCAGGCCTCGCCCACGAACTGCCACGCGGGAACCTTTTCGGTGGTGACCGTGCCGAACTTCCCGGCGTTGGGGAACCCGGAGTCCGGTTTCGTGACGGAGTGGGTGGGCACGTCGAGCTGCGTGCCGGTGTTCCCGTCCATGACCAGGATGTCGCTGTTGTACGCGCTCCGTGGGCCAATCTTCTGGTAGTGGTTGATCTGGAACGCCGGGAACGTCGGCCAGGTACACGGGTACTCCGGGGCGACCAGCAGCGACAGATCGACGAAGCGGCTGGCTTCGTCGTCCGCGCAGAGTGCCGGGCGGGTGGCTGCCAGCGAGGTCACAGTGGTGGCGGTCGCGGAAACCAGGAACGAACGGCGCGAGAGGGACATGGAGACTCCAGAACCGCGAGGGAGAGGTTCCCGCCGTTCTACAACGGACGGGCGCGCACATCGGACCAGAGTAGCCCGAACGCGACCGGTTTGCTCGCGCACTCTCGGCCGCGTCGGGGTTTCTTTTTCAACGGTGCTCGCCGGATGGTAGTGTAGCCTTCGGCGGTGAGCTTACCCAGTTGGCGCGTCGCGGCGGCGACAACAGGGAGCGTACCCGTCACGAACCCGCGGCCCCTTCGACCCGAAACGCGGAACACGTCCCATGAGTACGCGCGTCGTCCGGCTGTTTCCGCTGCCGAACCTGGTGCTGTTCCCGCACGTCGTTCAGGGGTTGCACGTCTTCGAGCCGCGCTACCGGCAGATGACCGCGGACGCGCTCGCCGGCGACCGGCTCATCGCCCTCGTGAAGTTGCAAGACGTGCTGCTGCCGGACGAGCAGCGCCCACCGATTGAAGAGGTCGCGTGCGTGGGCGAGATCGTGTGGCACGAGAAGCTGGCCGAAGGGCGCTACAACTTGCGGCTCCGCGGCACGGGTCGCGCCCGGATCGTTCAGGAACTGACCACCGACAAGCTGTACCGCACCGCGGAGGTCGAGCTGCTGCCCGACGTGTCGCCGCCCGACCTGGCGCTGCTCGCGGAGTTGCGCCGCGACCTGGCCGCGGCCGTGTACCCGCACTTCGCGGAGGGGTCGCCCGCGCGCCAGCAGCTTCAAGAGCTGTTCGACGGCGACCAGCACCTCGGCCCGGTGTGCGACATCCTGTCCTACGCGCTGCCGCTGCCGACCGACCTGAAACAGTCGCTGTTGGCGGACCCACACGTCGAGCGCCGGGCGCACGCGATCGTGGACGCGCTGCGCCTGTCCGCGGCCCGCGCCGACCGCCCGTTCCCGCCCCACTTTAGCGCGAATTAGTCTCTTCTGTAGCCGGCCTCAGTGAGGCCGGAGCTACACTGAAGCCGGCTGCAGAATGCAATCAGTACGATCCGGTGTGGGCAGCGGACAGTGAAGCGCGTAAACCAAGCTGAACTGTTCCCTACTTCGGAGAAACACCATGGCGCGCACGGTCACGTTTAAGGGCAACGCGGTCACACTGGCGGGCAACGAGCTGAAGGCCGGCGACGCGGCCCCCGCGTACACCGGCCTGAAGGGGCTGGACAAGGTCACGTTCGCGGACACGCCCGCCAAGGCCCGGCTGTTCAGCGTGGTCCCGTCGCTCGACACCGGCGTGTGCAGCATGCAGACGAAGAAGTTCGAGGAGGGCATCAAGGGGCTGGGCGACGCGGTCGCGTGCTACATCGTGAGCCTGGACCTGCCGTTCGGTCAGAACCGGTTCTGCACGAGCGAGGGCATCGCCAGCATGAAGACCGTGTCGGATGTTCACGACCACTCGTTCGGCACGAACTGGGGCGTACTGATCGAGAGCGGGCTGCCGCTCAAGCTGCTCACGCGGGCCGTGTTCGTGGTCGATGCGGCCGGCAAGGTGACCTACGCCGAGTACGTGCCCGAAGTGACCAACCACCCCAACTACGACGCCGCCCTCGCCGCGCTCAAGGCCGTCGCGAAGTAAGCTGCGGAGGGAGCGCGCCGCGGTCACGCGGCGCGCGAGGTCCGGTCGAACAGGAGCACGTCCGCGTCGTCCGGTTCGGCGCTCTGCGCGGTCGGCACGTCATCTTCCGCACCCCACGGCAGCTCGCTGTCGGGCGGGTCCGGCGGTTCGGGCAGCTCCGCTTCCAGCAGCACCGCGGCCAGCCGGTCCAGCTCGTCACGCAGCGCGACCAGCTCGGCCGGCACCGCGGGCGCGGCTTCGGGCACGACCAGCGCGAACGGCACCGCGTCCGCGTCGGTCGGGGCCGCGCCCAGGGCCAGTTCGCGGCGCGCCAGCGCCGCCTCGCGCCGGTCGAAGTCCGCTTCCATCTGCTCGCGCTCGGTGTGCCACCGCATCTCGTAGGCGACGATCTTCGACTGCCACGCTTCGAGCCGCAGGCGCAGCTGCCACAGGTCGTAGCCGTCGGCGCGGCGGCGGC
>SXHE01000369.1 GCA_005773755.1 Planctomycetia bacterium | reverse complement strand
GCCGGGGGGGTAGGTTCTTCTGCTCCACCGCCGCGACACTTGTCCGCATGACCGATGCGCCGCCGCCCGCCGCAACCCCCAAGCCCGGCCTGCTGCCCTGGCTCGTCGGCCTGTTCGCGCTGTGGCAGGTCGCGTACCCGGTGCTCACGAACGTGTGGGAGTTCATCCCGCGTCGGGAGACGCCCGAAGACCGGTACCCCGAACTCAGCACCACGCAGCGCTGGGGCCGGTTCACCAGTTTCACGCCGCTGCAATACACCAGTGAAGCGGCGGGTGACGTGTTCGGGTTCTGGGGCGAGGTAACGGGCCTCGAACAGGGCTGGAACATGTTCACGCCCGACTTCCCGCCGCACACGGTCGTGCCAATCGCGGAGCTGCACTTCGCCGACGGCACCACGGCGCGCGTCGCCTCGCGGTTCGCGCCGGACGACCCCGACAGTCCGCGCATGCGCTGGCCGCTGATCCACGACCGCGAGTTCAACTACGAGGCCAACATCACCATGCTCGGCTGGCACGCGGACGAGGACACCGTGCGTGCGAAGGCTGACGTGTGGGCGAAGTTCCCCGACCGTGTGCGCGAGAACAACGAGCTGTTCGCGCACTGGCTCGCGTGGAAGACGCGCGTCTATCTGAAGGCGAACCCCGGCGCGCACGCCCCGGTCGATTCGGTGTTGATCTTCCGCTACATTCCCACGCGAATGCCGCACGAAGCCGCGGACGCCCCGCGCCGCCCGACCTTCGAGCGCCCCGCTGCGAAGTGGTATCCCAGCGGGCCACGGGCACCGGGTCTGCTCCCGCTGGAGGGCTTCGACCCGGTGGCGAAGCGGTTCGTGCCGCTGAAGGTGGTGACGCCGCCGTGAGCGCACCGCTGCCCCAAACCGAACCCTTGTTCGTCGGCATCCAGCCGCGACTGCCCGGCATGTTGAACCGGTGGCACTGGCTCCTGCGCCCGGTGCCGGCCGAGCGCGTGGCCGCGCTGCGCGTCGCGGTCGCGCTCGCCGCGCTCATCGACATCGGCCTCGTCACGCTGCCTCAGTTCGCGACCTACTTCGCCGAAAGCGGCCTCGGAGGGCCGACCGCCTACGAACCGCGGTTCCGCGCCAGCCACCGCTACTGGTCTCTGCTGCGCGTGCTGCCGGCATCTTGGGGGCCGGGCGCGCTCGTCGCGGTCTGGAGTGCCGCCTCGGTCGCGCTGCTGGTGGGCTTTCGCCCGCTCATCAGCGGGCTGGTGTGTTGGGCGTGCGCGGTGTCGTTCTGGAACATCAACCCCGGCCTGTGCAACGGCGGCGACCAGGTGCGCAACGCGCTGTTCCTCGGTGTCGCGATGGCACGCAGCGGCGCGGTGTGGGGCGTCGAGTCCGTGCGCCGCACGCACGCCGGGCCGGTGCTGGTCCCCGGCTGGCCGGCGAAGGTGCTGCTGGTGCAGCTCGCGTGCGTGTACGTATTCAGCGGCGTGTACAAGCTGCTCTCGCGCGGCTGGCAAACCGGTTACGTGATGTACTTCGTGAACCACGATCTCGAATGGTGCCTGACGCCGAACCTCAGCCCGTACCTACCGGTGTTCGCCCACCGCCTCAGTTCATGGGTGGCGATTGGATGGGAGATTCTGTTCCCGCTGCTGATCGCGTTCCGCCGGACCCGCGCGGCCGCGCTGTGGCTGGGCGTCGCGTTCCACGTCATCACACTGTTCACGCTGGAGGTGGGCCACTTCGCGACGTACTCGCTCGCCTTCTACGCGATCTTCGTCCCGTGGGAACGGTGGCGTCGTCCCGTTGGGACGACCGCTAAACGGGAGTGAGGGCCAGTCTCACAGCGTCGAGCAACTCACCTTCCTGGCGCTCGAACACGCAGCGCAAGTCGAGCAGCACGCGGCCGTCTTGCACGCGGCCCATGACTGCCGGCGTGCCGGTGCGGAGTCGCGCGGCGAGGTCCGTTTCGCTGAGGCCGTCCGCGCCCAGCGCGAGTACCGCGGTCGGAACGCTCACGTCGGGCAGCGTGCCGCCGCCGACGAAGGACTCGTCCTCGCGCACGCCGACCGTCAGGCCCGGAATCGCCCGCAGCCACTCCGCGAACTCCTCGCACCGCCGGCGCAGTTCCGCGAGCGGCGTCGTCAGCATGCGGAGCGCGGGTACCGTGCGCAGCGCGGCAGCCGGGTCGCGGTAGAGGCGGAGCGTCGCTTCGAGCGCGGCGAGCGTCATCTTGTCGAGCCGGAACGCCCGCATCAGCGGGTCGCGTTCGATCTTCTGAATCAGGTCCGCCTTGCCAGCGAGGATGCCGCACTGCGGGCCGCCGAGGAGCTTGTCGCCGCTGAACAGAACGAGGTCCGCGCCGACCGCGATACTTCGCGACACGAGCGGTTCGCCCGGCAAGCCGAACGGCGTGAGATCGACCGCTTGCCCGCTGCCGGCGTCGTCGATCACCGGCACCTTGTGCTTGCGGCCGAGTTCGACCAGCGCGTCCAGTTCCACGGATCGCGTGTACCCGCGCACGCGGTAGTTGCTGGCGTGAACGCGCATCAGCGCCGCGGTGTTCGGCGTGATCGCGCGCTCGTAGTCCGCGAGTCGCGTGATGTTCGTCGTGCCGACTTCGCGGAGCGTGGCCCCGCTCACGGCCATCACTTCGGGGATGCGAAAACTGCCGCCGATCTCCACCAATTGCCCGCGCGAAACGATCACCTCATTTCGGAGGGGGAACCCCCCACGGGTTCCCCCTACTACCCCCTCCTGCTGCCCGCCGGCGACGGCACGCAGGGCGATGACCGTGGCCGCGGCGCAGTTGTTCACCGCGGTCGCGCTCTCCGCGCCGGTGATCGCCTTCAGCCCGGCCCGCACGTTCCCTTGCCGGCTGCCGCGCTTGCCGGTCGCGAGATCGAGTTCGAGGTTCAGGTAGCCGCGCCCGGCCTCGTACGCGGCGCGGGCGGCGTCTTCGTGTAGCGGGGCGCGGCCCAGGTTGGTGTGAAGCACCACGCCGGTCGCGTTGATGACCGGGCG
>SXHE01000368.1 GCA_005773755.1 Planctomycetia bacterium | reverse complement strand
GTGCAGGTGGACGAGTTCGGCGCGGTCGTCGTACTCGATTGGGGCATCGCGAAACTGACGGGTGAGGCCGACGACGGGGCACCGCCACTCGACGCCGGCGCGGGCGACACCGACACCGCGACGCAAGTGGGGCAGGCCCGCGGCACTCCCCTCTACATGGCCCCGGAGCAGGCCGCCGGCGACGCGGCCCGCGTCGGCATGGTCAGCGACGTCTACAGCCTCGGTGCGGTCCTGTTCGAGGTGCTGTGCGGCGCGCACGCGGTCGAGCGCGGCGCGACCGTGGCCGAAACCATCGACAACGTAATCGCGGGGAAGGTCGGTCGCCCGCGGGCCGCGGCTCCGTGGGTGCCGTCGGCGCTCGAAGCTGTGTGCCTGAAGGCGCTCGCGCGCGACCCGGCCGCGCGTTACGCCACCGCCGACGCGCTCGCCGACGACGTGCAGCGCCACCTCGACGACGAAGCGGTTACGGTGCGCCGCGCGCCGGTCGCGGAGCGGTTCGCCCGCTGGACCCGGCGCAACCGGCTGCTTGTGCGGTCGGTGTTCGTCGGCGGCGCGCTGGCGCTGGTCGCGCTTGCGGCCGTAGCGGTGGTGCAGCTCTTGAACGGAATCAGGATCGAGGGCGAGGCGAAGAAGGCGACGCAGTCCGCGGACATCGCCCGCCAGCGCGCGGCCGACGCGCGCAAGGCGGAGGGCGAGGCCCGGCTCCAGGCGGACCGGGCGAAGGAGGCGCTGCGGATCAGCCTGCGCGCGATCGTCGACTCGCTGGTGAAGCTGAACGAGGACCGGTTCCGCACCCAGCCCGGTCTTCAGCCGATCAACAAGGAACTGCTCGAACGGGCCGCGACCGGGTGCGACGCGCTCCTCGAACTCGCCCCGGACGACCCGGCGGTGTTGGCCGAAGTCGGGAAGGTGCGGGTGGCCCTCGCGACCGTGGCCGCGGACCTCGACCACGAGAGCACCGCGATCCGCCACCTGGAGCAGGCGCTCGCGTTCCAGCAGCGCCGCGCCGCCGCCGCGCCGGACGACGTGACCCTCGAACTGGAACTCGCGGCGCTCCACTACGGCCTGGGGATGCGGCTCGCGCGCACCGCCGACGGCACGCGGGCCGGGGCCGAACTGAAGGCGGCGCGGGCCGCGTTCGAGAAACTGCTCGCGGACCCGCGGGTGCGGTCCGACCCGAAGCGGCTGGCCCGCTGCGAGTGCGAGCTGGGCCGGGCGCTCACGCAACTCGCCCGCTGGCACCTGGGCAGCGACAAGAACGTCGACGCAGCGTGGTCCGCCGCCTGCGACGGCGTCAAGCACCTCGAAGCGGCCGTGGCCCGCGACCCGGACCACGTGCAGCACCGGTTCCTGATGGGCGTCGGGCTGATCGAGGCCGGGCTGGTGGCCCGCGCGTGCAAGCGCTACCCGGTCGCGCGGCTGGTGCTGACCGAAGCGCGGCGGGTGCTGGAGGCGCTGCCGCCCTCCCTGTTGCGCGAGGCGCACGTCCAGCAGCACCTGGGCAACGCGTACCAGAACTCGTTCCTGGTCGAGGACGACGAGCGGAAGACGGCCGTCGCCCGGCCGTTTGTCGAGCGCGCGGTCGAGGTGCGCGAGCGCCTGACCCGCGAGAACCCCGCCGTCGTGCCGTACAAGGCCGAGACCGCGTCGTCGCTCTCCAGCCTCGCGCTGTACGACTTGCTCGACGGACACGTGGAGCGCTCCGCGCAAGCGTTTACCCGCTGTTTGGTCCTCTACGACGAGGTGGTGCGGCTGAACCCGGACGTGCCGGCGTACCGCCACTCGCGGCGCGAGGTGGCGATCGCGCTGGGGCGGGTGCTGGTCGGCGTCGGGCGCGCGACCGACGCAACTAACACCCTGTTGGGGATCCGACCTGAGTTGACCACGGCCGGCGAGTTCGTCCTCGTGGGCACCGCTCTGGTGAAATGCGCCGCCGCCATCCGTGGGACGAGCGGGGCCCTGACGGGCCAAGCCGAGCGCGACTGGCGGCGCGCCGCCGATGCCGCGGTCGCGTGCCTGCGCGAGGCGAAGAAGCGCGGCGACCCGCGCACCGGCCCTCACCTTCAGAAGCTCGCGCCACTGACCGCGCTCCGCGGCGCGACCGGGTACGCCGAGTTGCTGTCGGACTGGGGCATCACCGAGCCGCGGCCGTGACGCGCGCCACTGGCTCGATGGAACGGGCGACGGTAGACTACACCGCGGAGGTTCGCATGATTCGCCCGTCGCGCCGCGGCTTCACCCTGATCGAATTGCTGGTGGTGATTGCGATCATCGCGGTGTTGATCGGCCTGTTGCTGCCTGCGGTGCAAAAGGTGCGCGAGGCCGCGAACCGGCTCAAGTGCCAGAACAACCTCAAACAGATCGGGATCGCGCTCCACGGCTACCACGACCGCGACAGCGCACTGCCACCGGGGTTCCGCTACCTACCCACCGTGTCCGGGGCGCGCACACAGGGAAGCGAGGCCACCTGGGTCACGCACATCTTGCCCGAACTGGAACAGGAGCCGCTGGCGAAACGCGTCGATTGGACCGGCGCGTTCGGGTTCGTCGGCGGCAACCCGTCCGACACCAACTACCTTGTCGCCACGACGCCGCTGAAGGTGTTCCAGTGCCCGTCGGACCCTGGCACCGGCACGAAGGGCGACCAACTCGCGGTCGGCTCGTACGTCGCCAACAACGGCTCCGGCCCACTGGTCGAGCGCTCGGCCGCCGACACCGCGCCGCGCCCGACCGGCACGTTCGGCATGAACACGCGGTTGCGGTTCACCGACATCGGCGACGGAACCAACAGCACGGCTCTCGCGTCGGAAACACTGATGGGCGTCGAGCACGACCAGCGCGGCACGCTGCACTACCCCGAAGGCGCGCTGTACCACCACAACCGCGCGCCGAACACTACCGCGCCCGACGAGCCGCGCACGACCGCGTGCTACAGTCGAGCGAAGGCCCCGTGCGTCGGTACGTACACCGACTACACGAACCGGCGGCTGCTGATGTCGGCCCGCAGCGCCCACCCCGGACAGGTGCTGGTGCTGTTCGGCGATGGGAGCGTGCGGGGCGCGCGCGAGTCCGTGTCGCTCTCCTACTGGCAGGCCGTCGGCACGCCCAACGGCGGTGAAGTCGTCCCCGAAAACTGATCGCCCGCTCCGAAAGCTCACGTCATGCGCCGCGGCTTCACGCTCATCGAGTTGCTCGTCGTCATCGCGATCATCGCGGTGCTGATCGGGTTGCTGCTCCCCGCGGTGCAGAAGGTGCGTGAGGCCGCGGCGCGGGCCTCGGACATGAACAACCTCAAGCAGTGCGGGATCGCCACCCACCACGCCAACGACACCGACGGCAAGATGCCGGCGCTCATCGGCACGCGCTACACCGCCAGTTCCGGCAACGCCACCGCGTGGCTGCTCGTCTCGTACTGGGTGCTGCTCACGCCGTACCTGGAACAGGGCGTCGTCTACAACAACGTGAGCACCGCGAGCGACGCCTGGGCGAAGGTGTCGATCAAGACGTACACCTCGCGCAAGGACCCGACCGCGCCGGACGGGTTCGGCACCGACGGCCTGCCGGTCGGCAACTTCGCGGCCAACGGCAACGTGTTCGGTCTGCCGGTCGTCGGCGCGAAGGGCGTGGCGGACTACGGCGCGAACCTGAACCGCTCGTTCCCCGACGGCACCTCGAACACGCTGCTGTTTGCGGCGAAGGCGGGCAAGTGCGGTTCCGGCGGCTCGCTGTACCCGAGCATCGACCTCGGCGGGTACAACAACGGCGTCACCTACGGCGCGTACTTCGGGCACAAGTTGCCCGACGCGAGCGGCAACGGCGTCCCCTTCCAAGTCTCACCGACAACCAGCGCCTGCGACCCGGACCTGCCCCAGACCTTCTACATGTCGGGCATCCTGGTCGGCCTCGCCGACGGCAGCGCGCGCGTGGTGAGCGCGTCCGTCTCGCCGCTGACGTGGCGCAGGGCCGCACTCCCCAACGACGGCGCGGTGCTGGGCAACGACTGGTGATAACTCCGCAGCGTCAGCCGCGAACTGCTGACGGTGACGGACTACGTGCCGATACGCGGCCCAGGTGGGTGAACTGGTGTCTCGGCGAACGGCCGGTGTCAGCCGGCCGGTGAGACTGACGCGCTCGCTTGAGGCGCGTCGCCCTCACCGGCCGCTCGCCTGTTACTTCAGCCAATCAATCGGGATCGGCAGCGCGAGCAGGTCGCGACGCGCCAGCACGCGGCGGCTGACTGCGTATCGGTTCCGTCCGACGTCTTCCACTGATTCACCTTCGCACCTGGGCTTGCCGTCGATGTGCCGCTGAAGGATCGCGTCGTACGCGGGCACTTCCTGCGGGCTGAACTGTGAGGTCAGCGCGACCGAGATCAGTTCCCAGTGCGTGCCGCGATCGACGCACACCTGCTTCTTGTTCACTCGCACGGTTCGCGGCGGTTCCGGCTTCTTCCGCCAGTCGCGCGGAACGTACTTGCTCTTGCGCAGCAGCCCGGACTTCGGGCACACGTACCACCGGTCGCGGCGAGCGGTTGTGCGCAGCGGTTCGCCGTACTCGTAGCCCCAGTGCGGTGCGCCGCGGCACGGCTCGCCGTCGATCATCACTGTCTGAATGACGACGTAGTCGAAGAGGTGCGTGAGGATGTGCTTCTGCACGACGTTGTCGCGATCAACGAACTGGCAGATTTCGGAGTACACCCTGTCCCACGGGCGGCCGATGTTGGCATCGAGGAACCGGCGGAGCGGGCTGAGGTGTTCGTTGAAGTGCTTGGTGTTGTGCCCGTAGCTGTCTTTCATGCCTTCGCGCGCCGGCGGCGAATCGTCCGCGTCGGAATACTTTTTCAGTTGCTTGCGGTAGCCCTTGCCCGGCCACCGCTCCGCCCGGCGACGCCCGAGCCGCGGCCGTTCGACCAGCACTTTCCCCATATCCGCCCGCATGACGCCTCCCGTTGGATCATGCGACAGACACAGGCGGGAGGAGTTGGTTCGCACTGAATTACTGCGCCTTCACCACATCCCAGACCGCCCGCATGATCAACATTGACGCGCTGTCTGGGTGAATGAAGGGATCGTTGTATCCGGCGCGTCCGGCACAGGATTTGAGAAGCGCCTCGTTCGACCACAGTCCATAGTGGTTTCGGATACCCATACCCCATCCGAGGTGGTGCATGATCAGTTCGCCGACGGGGGTCTTGCGGATACGCTCTTTGCTCTCGGCGTCGAGCCGCGCCACAATGTCGGCAACAACTCCTTCGAACGTGTTCAGGTCGAATACAGGGTGCTGTTGGTCCATTCGGTCCACCTGCTCGCGGACGACTGACGAAGCCGACTAGCGGCCCGCCCCGATGTCACCCCGCGCGGAAGACGGCGACGGCTCCCGTGCCGCTGCCGGCGGCGAGGCTCTTGTCGTCGGGGCTCCACGCCAGCGCGGAGGACTCGCCCCCGATGAATTGGAACTCGCCCACCTGCGCGCCCTTGCGGTTCGTCGGCTGCCACAAGATCACCTTGCCGTCGAGTGCGGCCGAGGCCAGCAGGAACCCGCGGGACTGGTACGCGAGCGCGGTCAGATTCGATTCGTCCTCGTGACCGACGAGCATCGTCGGTTTCGACCCTTCCGGGCCGTTCGGCCCGGCCTGACAGTCCCAGATGCACACCACCGGGCCACCGCCGGTCGCCATGTACCGCGACGAGAACTCCCACGCCAGCTCCCGCACCTTCGTCCGGTAGCCCCACATCTGGAGGTCGCGCGAGGCGTCGTAGTACCAGAAGTGAACCGTCGAGTCCTGGTTGCCGTGGGCCAGAATCTTGCCGTCGGGCGACCACGCCAGCGCCAGAGGCGACCCCTTCCACGCGAGCAGCTTCTGCGGTTCGTCGCCGACGAGCGGGTCGTAGGTGGCGACCGCGCCGTAGGCGAGCAGCGACAGGTGGTTCGTGCCGGGTCGCCACTTGAGGTCCATCACGGTCCCGGCCTGCGGCGGCAGCTCGCGCACCAGCTCCCCCGCGGCGCTCCACACCTTCGCCTTCTTGCCCGCCGCGCTCGCGAGGAACTGACCGCTCGGGTGCCACACCACCTTCTCCGCCCAGCTCGCACCGGCGTCGAGCGCCTTCGCCTCCTGCCCGCTGGTCGTGTCCCAGAGGCGCACCTTGCTGTCCTGCCCGACGGACGCGAGCAGGTTGCCGTTCGGCTGCCACGACAGTGCGGCCGTGCCGAACCCGTGGCCCTTCAACTGGTGAAGGGGTTTGCCCGTGTTGGCGTCGAAGATGACGACGGGACCGCTGACCGCGGCGACCGCGAGCCGCGCGCTGTCGGGCGACCACGCGAGGCCGATCGCGTGATCGGGAACGGACGCCTGCCACACCGGGCGGAGCCGGTTCTCCGCTTTGCCGAACAGGTTGATGCGCGCCATTGCTGCGGACCCAGTAGAGGAAGTGTTTAGCCGCGAGCCGGAGGCGAGCGCGCACCTTCGCGCTCGCCTCCGGCTCGCGGCTAACGTGGTGGATTCAGTTTACGCCAGACAGCTCTTGAAGCCTTCCGTCAGGGCGTCGCGGTCAAGGTTGCG
>SXHE01000367.1 GCA_005773755.1 Planctomycetia bacterium | reverse complement strand
GCACGCAAGTCGTCAACCGCCATCGAAACGCCCTCATGCACCACCCTCCGTCGTCCGTTCACCGTGCCGTTCGGTGACGGATGATCCGCACCGGCCCCGATGTCGGTAGACCGCCACCGACCGGAAAAGTTGACATTGCCCCTTGACGACTGCCGATCCGGTGTCGAAAATCGTCAGTGCTCGAACATGATCGAACATGATCGAACATGATCGAACATCGACACTGTACGAGAGGCAACACCGCCGTGCAAGACACGCTATCGGAAAAAACCTACCGGGAGCTTCGCCGCAAGGTGCTGACCGGAGAGTTGGAGGCCGGTGCGCAACTTGTGAATCGGGCGCTGGCGGGGGCGATGGAAGTCAGCCTCGCCCCCGTCCGCGAGGCGATCAATCGGCTGGCGACCGAAGGGCTGGTCGAACACGTCCCCGGTGCCGGGGCGTTCGTCCGCAAGTCGAGTCCGCAGGAGTTGGAGGAACTGTACGTCCTGCGGGAAGCGGTCGAGAGTTGTGCCGCTGCCGAAGCGGCCCACAACATCAGTCAGAAGCAACTGGACTCGCTCGAAGAGGTCCGGGGCGAGTTCGAGGCCATATTGACCACGATCCGCCGCCAGAAGTCGCAGATGGCGACCGAGGGGATGTTGGACCACTGGCTCGACTGCGAGGAGCGATTCCACCTGATTGTCGTCGAAGCCGCCCGCAACCGGTTGCTCGCCAAAGTCATCGCGGACAACACGGCGCTCGGGCAGGTGTTCGGGGTGCAGCGGCACCGGGCCGCGATTCTGACGCTGGCGGTCGCCGAGGAAACCTGCCGCGACCACGCCGCCATAGCCGAGGCGCTCCGAAATCGAGACGCCGGCACCGCCCGCCAGCTGATGAGCGACCACATCCAGAAGGGCCGCAAGACGGTGCTGGAATACCTTCGGAGCCACCGCCGCAACGGTGGTTGAAGTGAGCTGTATCCGCTCGCCCCAGTCGGGGGGCGGGGGCTTTCTTCACTTCTGTCGGAGGCCGTTTCATGAACGCTCGACGCGGATTCACGCTCATCGAGTTGCTGGTCGTCATCGCCATCATCGCCATCCTCATCGGCCTGCTCCTGCCGGCCGTGCAGAAGGTCCGCGAGGCCGCCTCGCGGATGAAGTGCCAGAACAACCTCAAGCAGATCGGCATCGGCCTGCACGCCTACCACGACGCGAACGGGCAGTTCCCGGTCGGGGCCAGGGTCGACAACGGGCTGAGCTGGCGGGTGTACATCTTGCCGTACATCGAGCAGGACAACCTCTTCAAGCGGTTCGACCTCGGCCCCGGCACCTGGAACGGCGGACCGAACCGGGAGGGACCGAACAAGATGGTTCACGCCCTCAACCGCATCCCCATCTACAACTGCCCGAGCCTGAGCGACTACATCGCGGGGAACGGTTCCAGCACCTTGGTGGACGGCCGGAAGACATTCACCTCCGACTACCACGGAGTGGCCGGCCCGAAGGGGACCAACCCGGCCACCGGAGCCGCCTACCAGGTGCAGACCACCCCCTCGGGGCAAGGCGGGTTCGCCACCCAGGGCATCCTCGGTCGGGACTCGAAGACCCGGTTCGCCAGCCTCACCGACGGCACCTCGAACACCCTGATGGTCGGGGAGGTGTCGGTGCGGTGGAACGGGAACATCCTGGCCAGCGACGGGGCGGACTGGGTTCGCGGGGTCGGGTTCGGCAACGGCATGGCCGGGTGCCGGAACGTGCAGAACGCGATCAACACGCCTTACAACGGCGTCTACAACGACATCAGCTTCGGCAGTCTCCACACCGGCGGCGCTCAGTTCGTGATGGGCGACGGGTCGGTGCGGTTCGTCCAAACGTCGATCGCTCTGGTGGTCTACAAGGCGACCTCCAGCATGGACGGCGGCGAAGTCCAAGTCGCGAACTGAACCCAACACCAACCCGCCGATGCACACCCGAAACGTCGTGGCTGCGACCCCGTTGCCGCAGCCACGATGTCGAGGGCGTTCATCTCAACACGGGGATTCCATGCGACCTTCTCGACTCCCAACCCGTCTCGCCGGCATCGCCGTTCTCGTCAGCCTGTGCGCCCTCGCCGGCTGTGGCGGCAGCAGCGACCCGAACCTCGTCCATGTGAGCGGCACGGTGACGGTGGACGGTAAGCCGCTACAGCTCGGCATGATCGTGTTCGAGCCAGACCCGGCGAAGGGCAACCGGGGCCAGCAGGGACACGCCGACATCAAGGACGGCAAGTTCGACACCCGGCAGTCCGGCAAGGGGGTCGCGCCCGGCGCGCAGATGGTTCGGATCACCGGCGGCGACGGAGTGAACCCGGAACCGTTCACCCCGTTCGGCAACCTGCTGTTCGAGGAACACACGACCCGGATGGACGTGACCAAAGACCAACCGCCGCTCCAACTCGACGTACCCGGCGCGAAGGCCAAGAAGAAGCCGTAGGTCGCTCGCTTGCGACCAGTGAACAACGCCCTACTCGCATCCCAAAGGACACCCTATGTCGCGGACTCGACTCGCCCTGATCCTCGTTCTACTTGTCCCGCTTCCGGGGTTCGGGGCCGAACCCGAGGTCGCGGACGTGTTCGTGCCGAAGGCGGACGGCTTCGCGTCGATCCGCATCCCCTCGGTCGTCGTCAGCAAGAAGGGAACCGTCATGGCCTTCGCTGAGGGGCGAGCCGCCGACGCGGATCAGGCCAAGAACAAGCTCATCCTGAAACGAAGCACCGACGGCGGGAAGACGTGGGGTAAGGTCGCCGTGATCGCGGAAGACGGCGACAAGGCGCTCAACAACCCATGCGCCGTGGTCGAGCGCGAGGGCGGTCAGGTGTTGCTGGTGTACCAGTCGTACCCGGCCGGCGTCGGCGAGCGGAGCGGGAAAATCCAACCCGGCTACGACGGCGACCTGGTCGTGCGGAACTGGCTCATCACCAGCGATGACGACGGAGTGACGTGGTCGAAACCTCGGGACATCACGAAGGAGACGAAACGGGAGAAGGTCGTGACCACCGTTGCCGGCGGGCCGGGGATCGGCATCCAGCTTCGGAACGGCAAGCACGCCGGCCGCATCCTGATGCCATTCAACGAAGGGCCGTTCGGCGTGTGGAACATCTACGCCGCGTACAGCGACGACAAAGGCAAAACGTGGCAGATGGGCGACGTGGCCCCCGGCGGGCTGATCGATGCCGGCAAGGACAAGAAGACCAGCACCGTGAACGAGGCGCAGTTCGTGGAGTTGAAGGACGGGTCGATCCGGTTCAACGTTCGCCGTTGGTCGGGGAAGGCGGTGCGGAAGACGTGTGTGAGCGAAGACGGCGGCAAGACGTGGTCGAAGGTGGAAGACGTGCCGGAACAAATCGATCCGGGCTGCATGGGGTCGGTCCTGCGGTACACCGACCCGGCGGACGGGGCCAAGAGCCGCATCCTGTACTCGGGGCCGCAGAGCACCAAGCGGGAGAACGGGACAGTCTTCGTCAGCTATGACGAGGGCAAGACGTGGCCGACAAAGCGGGTGCTGGAGAAGGGCAGTTTCGCCTACTCCTGCCTCGCGCCGCTGCCGGGCGGAACCATCGGGTGCCTGTACGAAGCGGAGGGGACGAAGAAGGTCGTCTTCGCCCGGTTCACGCTCGACTGGCTCGAAGAGAAAGTTGCCCCCGTCAAACCGGCACCGGCATTCTCACTTCCCGTAATCGACTTGAACGATCACAAAGAACGACAAGTGGTGGTGGATCGAGAGAAGGGCCAGTACCTCGGTCACCCCACTACACTCCTGCTCGAAGACGGCAAGACGATCCTGTGCGTGTACCCGAAGGGGCACGGCAGAGGTCCGATCCTCTACAAGCGGAGCGAGGACGGCGGCAAGACGTGGTCCGACCGGTTGCCGACGCCGAAGAACTGGGAAACGTCGCTGGAAACGCCGACGCTCCACCGCGTCGTGGACGCGAAGGGCAAGAAGCGCGTCGTCATGTTCAGCGGGCTGTACCCGTGCCGGATGGCCGTGAGCGAGGACGACGGCAAGTCGTGGTCGGAGTTGAAGGCGGTCGGCGACTGGGGCGGCATCGTCACGATGTCGTCGGTAGTCGAGTTGAAGTCCGCGGGGCATTACCTGGCGCTCTTCCACGACGACGGCCGGTTCATCAAGAAGGGCGGCAAGGCTACGACAACGTCCACCCTGTACAAGAGCCTCTCGACGGACGGCGGGCTGACGTGGGGCGAACCCGAAACGATCTTCAAGTCCAACAAGGTGTTCCTTTGCGAGCCAGGGGCGATTCGCTCGCCGGACGGGAAGCAGATCGCGGTGCTGCTGCGTGAGAACTTCCACCAGAAGAACTCGCACGTCATCTTCACCGACGACGATGGCAAGACGTGGACCGAGCCGCGGGACCTGGCCGCCGCGCTCAACGGTGATCGACACGTGGCGAAATACGGCCCGGACGGTCGGCTGTTCGTGTCCTTCCGCGACATTCCCACCAAGGGCCGGTACAGCCCGACAGCCGGCGACTGGGTCGGGTGGGTCGGCACCTACGACGACCTCGTGAAGGGCAAGGAAGGCCAGTACCGCATTCGACTCCGGAACAACTACGGCAATTCCAGCAACAACAGCACCGGCGACTGTGGCTATGCCGGGGTCGAACTGCTGCCGGATGGCACGTTCGTCGCAGTCACCTACGGCCACTGGGATGTCGTGCCGGGATCCATAACCCCCCAACAGCCCGAGGGTCGCGGCCACCCGGCTTACATCCTGAGCGTGCGGTTCACCCTGAAAGAGATCGACGAACTGGCGAAGAAGCAGCCCCAGAAGAAGGAGAAGTGAGCATGTGGCGAATTTTGCTTCCGTGCGTCGCTCTCCTCATTGCCCCGGACGCCGTTCGTGCCGCGCCGCCGGTGCTGGCTCCGGTGTTCACGGACTCGATGGTGCTTCAACGAGACGTCCCCGTTCCGGTGTGGGGGGCCGCCGACGCCGGAACTGCCGTCACGGTTACGTTCGACGATCAGCGGAAGCAAACGAAGGCCGACGCCAAGGGCAAGTGGTCTGTCACATTCGAGGCGATGAAGGCCGACGCCACACCCCGTGAGCTGAAGGTGGTCGCGGGAGGAAACACGCGGACCGTCCGCGACGTGTTGGTGGGAGAAGTGTGGATCGCCGCCGGGCAGTCCAACATGGAGTGGCCGCTGGCGAGCGAGGCCCACGCGAAGGCCGAGTTGCCGACCGCCGACCACCCGAAGTTCCGGCTCCTCAACCTGAACTACGCCGGGCAGAACTACTTCGCCAAGCCGTTCGGCCGGGACGTGCTGAAGCGGCTCACCCCGGACGAGTTCTATCAGGGGACGTGGCAACCCTGTTCGCCGAAGTCCGCGAAGGACTTCTCGGCAGTCGGGTACTACTTCGGCAAGGAACTGCACCAGTCGCTCAAGGTGCCGGTCGGCATCATCCACCTCGCCGTGGGCGGCAGCCCGACGGAGGCGTGGATTCGCCGGGAGACGATGGCGGGGGACAAGGAACTGGCATCGCTCCTCAAGGACAACTGGCTTGAGAACGAGAGCCAAGAGCCGTGGTGTCGGCAGCGGGGGCGAGAGAACCTCGCCATCGCCCTCAAGGACAAGAGCGAGCGGGCGAACGACGCGGCGGGGCCGAACCACCCGTTCAAGCCGGGATTCCTGTGGAACGCCGGCATCGCCCGGCTGACCCCGTTCGCGATCCGTGGCGTCATCTGGTATCAGGGCGAGAGCAACTCGCTGGAGCTACGCCGGGTGCAACAACACGACCGGCTGTTCCCGCTGCTCGTCGCCGACTGGCGAAAGCACTGGGGCGTCGGCGAGTTCCCCTTCCTGTGCTGCCAGCTTTCCAGCATCGGAACCGAGAAGGGGTACAAGGCGCAGCACTGGCCCGAGTTCCGCAACGGCCAGCGGCGGATGCTCGCCGAGATACCAAACACCGGCATGACCGTGACCAGCGACCTCGGCCACCCGACCGACGTACACCCCCGGAACAAGAAGGAGGTCGGACATCGACTCGCGCTGTGGGCGCTGGCCCGGACCTACGACCAGAAGATCGTCTACAGTGGTCCTCTGGCGAAGTCGGTTCGGCGCGACGGCTCGGCACTGATCGTGACGTTCGATCACACCGACGGAGGGCTGAAGACGAGCAACGGCAAGCCGGTCGATGGGTTCGAGATCGCCGGCGCGGACGGGAAGTTCCAACCCGCCGAGGTCGCGATCGGGAAGGACGTTGTCACGATGACGAGCAAGTTCATCGCGGAACCGGTTTCGGCCCGCTACGGCTGGCAACCGTACTCGACCGGCAACCTGACGAACGGGGCAAGCCTGCCCGCCTCGACATTCATGCTGACACTCCCCAGGAAATGACGCCGTGGACGTGACGACGCCCGAAGGCCGCTCCGCACACGCTGAAACCTACCGGAACGCGCTGCTCGGCGACGTGATCCCGTTCTGGCTGCGGCACGGCCTGGACCGCGAACACGGCGGCTACCTCACCGCTCTCGACCGCGACGGCATCGTGATCGACACCGACAAGTCGATCTGGTTCCAGGGTCGGGGAGCGTGGACGTTCGCCACCCTCTTCAACACCGTCGAGAGGAACCCGGCGTGGCTCGAGGCGGCCCGAAGCGGAGTCGCGTTCCTGCGGCGGCACGGGGCCGGACCTGACGGCAAGTTGTACTTCACCGTCACCCGCGACGGCCGCCCGCTGCGGATGCGGCGATACGTCTACAGCGAGTCGTTTGCGGCGATGGCGAACGCTGCGTACGCAAAGGCAGCGGGCGACGGCCGGGCCGCCGAGGACGCGATCCGCTTCTTCGACACTTACCTCGACTACTCGTTAACGCCGGGCCGGATGCCTGCGAAGGTCGAACTCGCTACACGTCCCACGAAGGGCGTCGGGCCACTCATGTTCAGCCTGCTCACCGCCCAGGAACTCCGCGAACAGTTGGGAGATGTGACCGTCCGGGGGCTGACGTGTACGGAGTGGATCGACTGGAGCATCGGCGAGATCGAACGCGACTTCCTCAAACCCGAACACGAAGCCCTGATGGAAATCGTCGCGCCGGACGGCTCAGTGATCGACCACTTCGACGGGCGGCAACTGAACCCCGGCCACGCCATCGAGTGCGCGTGGTTCGTGATGCACGAGGGGAAGGTGCGGGGCGACCAGCGCCTGGTGCGACTCGGACTGACGATCCTCGACTGGATGTGGAAGCGGGGTTGGGACGAAGAGTTCGGCGGCATTCTCTACTTCCGCGACCTGCGGGGGTTGCCCGTTCAGGACTACTGGCACGACATGAAGTTCTGGTGGCCGCACTGCGAGGCGATCATCGCTACGCTGCTCGCCTGGACGCTGACCGGCGACGAGAAGTACGCCCGCTGGCACCGGCAGGTTCACGACTGGAGCTTTCGCCACTTCCCCGACCCGGAGTTCGGCGAGTGGTACGGCTATCTACATAGGGACGGCCGGGTGTCGGTGCGGCTCAAGGGGAACATGTGGAAGGGGCCGTTCCACCTGCCCCGGATGCTCTGGTACTGTTGGAAACTGCTGGAGTAGTGTACACCCGGCGAAAGGCATTCTTGACAGATGGCGTAGGTTCGAGGGATCGCCCGATCCTTTGGAGGGAACGTTAGGTCCGCGAGCAAGCGTCAGACTGGACCACGCGGTTGCTGAGGTTCAAGCCGGGTTGCGGCGGGTTGCGTGCGTGCATCAGTACCTGGGCGCGTGCGCGCCCACACAACCTCAAACAACGCGACAAGGCTCACGACTCGGAAGAAGTTCGTGGGGTGGCCGTCCTTACGCGGTGAAATGCGGCGTGTTGTCGAGTCAGCACTCGTCCTCGCGGCTCCCGAAGACGAGCATCTGCAACCCCTTGAATCCGAACACGAGCCCCACAATCCGCATCGACATCGCGGTGGTCGAGCCGATCGTCGACTCCCATGGGGCGTGCGGGGTGTGCAAGAAGATGCCCGCCGCAACCAAGCCGAGAGCGAGGAGGAGCACGAGCGCCCCCACGATGCGGTTTGATTTTCGGGCGGCACTTGCGGCCCGCTCTTTCTCGCGTTGCCTCTCGTACCGGTCGGCACTTGCCTTCTCCAACGCCAACAATTCAGCTTTCGATGGCGTCACCGCGGCCAACACTTCAGCCCGCGACTTCTCCGTCTTCGCCACCTCCTCATCGGTGAGTGGGGCGAGGTCAGACTCGAAGGGGTTTTCCGGTTTGATCTTGAACGCCATGTGCCCTCCAGTAGTGCTCGCTTGTGGCCGAACAAGTGTTTAGGTTGACCGACTTATCCTCCCCAAACACTGCTGGTTTTGCAAGCAATCACGGGTGGCTTTTCCGTCTAACAAGGTCGCGACGCTTCTCCATAAGACCACCGCCGGCCTTCGCAAGACGCTGGTATTTCCTGTAAGTGGATGCGAAATAGGCCACTGCCCTTTCGCTCGAAGTACGAAGACGTTGGGATTTCAAGGCTCCAGGCCGTGCGGACAACTCTGGGGGGTGGGCAGTTGCTGGGTGAACGAAACGGCCCACGTGGTGCTTACAACTGGCGGCGCGCGAGTCGGGCGAGTACAGTCGCGGCATGAAAACCTCACTCCTCTCCCTCGTCGCGGTCGGGCTGCTGGCCGCGGGCGCGCGCGGCGCGGGCGCGCCGAACGTCGTCGTCATCTTCGTGGACGACATGGGCTACGGCGACATCGTCGGGTTCACCGGCGTGCCGGACGCGCCCGGTCAGCCGCGCCCGAAGCCGGTCGAACGCGGGTACACGACGCCGCACCTCGACAAGCTCATCAAGCAGGGCGTGCGGCTCACGGACTTCCACAGCTCGCAGCCGGTGTGCAGCGCGAGCCGCGCGTCGCTCATGACCGGGTGCTACGCGAACCGCATCGGCATCCACGGCGCGCTCGGGCCGAACGCGCGGCACGGTATTCACGCCGACGAGGTCACGCTCGCCGAGGTGTGCAAGAGCAAGGGCTACGCGACCGGCATGGTCGGCAAGTGGCACCTCGGCCACCACCCGCAGTTCCTCCCCACGCGCCACGGCTTCGACTCGTACTTCGGGCTGCCGTACTCGAACGACATGTGGCCGCACCACCCCGAAGCGAAGAAGGGGAGTTACCCCAAGCTGCCGCTGTTCGAGAACGAGAAGGTCATCGACGACGACGTGACGCCGGAGGACCAGCCGAAGCTCACGACGCAGTACACCGAGCGGGCGGTGAAGTTCCTCACCGACAACAAGGCCAAGCCATTCTTCCTGTACGTCGCGCACTCGATGCCGCACGTCCCGCTGTTCGTCTCGGACAAGTTCAAGGGGAAGAGCAAGACCGGCACCTACGGCGACGTGATGCAGGAGATCGATTGGTCGGTGGGCGAGATCATGAAGGCGCTCGACGACCACAAGCTCGCCGACAACACGCTGGTCATCTTCACGTCGGACAACGGTCCGTGGCTCAGCTACGGCAACCACGGCGGCAGCGCCGGCAAGCTGCGCGAGGGCAAAGGAACCGTGTGGGAAGGCGGGGTGCGCGTGCCGTTCATCGCGCGTTGGCCGGGGAAGATCGAGGCCGACAGTCTGTGCAACATCCCGGCGATGACCATCGACATTCTGCCCACGGTCGCGAAGCTCATCGGCGCGGACCTGCCGAAGCACAAGATCGACGGCAAGGACATCTTCCCGCTGCTGCAATGCGCCACCGACGCGGACATAGTTCACGATGCGTACTTCCACTACTACGGCACGAACGAGCTGCAAGCGGTGCGCACGCGCACATGGAAGCTGATCCTGCCGCACAGCTACCGCACGATGGACGGCCAAGCCCCCGGCAAGGATGGCACGCCGGGCAAGTACAAGCAGGTGAAGATCGACAGCGTCGAGCTGTATCGCGTCAGCTCCGACCCCGGCGAGACGAAGAACGTCGCCAGCACGAACCCGAAGGTCGTGCTGGACCTGCTGGAACTGGCGGAGAAGGCGCGCGAAGACCTGGGCGACTCGCTCAAGAAGAAGGTGGGCAAGGGCGTGCGCGAACCGGGGCGGCTGGAGGAGAAGAAGGAAGAAAAAGGCAAACCCCTCCCCCCAACCCCCTCCCCTGTGCGGGGAGGGGGAGAAAAGCCTTTGACCTTCGATCACGTGTTCGGCGCGTGTGAGGTTCCGCGTGAGTGCTCCCCCTCCCCGCACAGGGGAGGGGGCCGGGGGGAGGGGTTGCTTCCGCTCGACAAACCCTTCCACACCGCCGAACTCCTCTTCGCCGCACACAAGCAACACAACCACGCGCCCGGCATCGTACAGTGCCCCAACGGGGACTTGCTCGTGTCGTGGTATCGCGGCAGCGGCGAGCGCACGGCCGACGATGTGGCGATCTACGGCGCGCGCAAGAAGGCCGGCGAGAAGCTGTGGGGCGACGCGTTCCTCATGGCCGACACGCCGGGCTTCCCCGACTGCAACACCACCATGTGGATCGACAAGGACGAGAAGCTGTGGTTGTTCTGGCCGGTGATCCTCGCGAACTCGTGGGAGTCGTGCCTGACGCACTACACCTACTCCGTCGATTACCAGAAAGACGGCGCGCCGGTGTGGAAGTGGCAGGGCAACATCCCACTCAAGCCGAAGGACTTCGAGGCCGTGATGCTCCGCGAGTTCGGCGCGTGGAAAAAGCAAGTCAGCGATATTGCCAAGACGCCGGCCCCGTTCGGCGACGACGCGCTCAAGAAGCGCGTCAGCGACAAGCTGCTGTCGCGCCTCGGGTGGCAGCCGCGGTGCAAGCCGACCGTGCTCGCGAACGGCCGCGTCTTGCTCCCGCTGTACTCGGACACGCACAGCGCCGGCCTGATGGCGATCAGCGACGACGGCGGCAAGACGTGGACCGCGTCGGCCCCGCTCGCCGGGTACGGCAGCATCCAGCCCGCGGTGCTGGAGCGCAAGGACGGCACGCTGGTCGCCTACATGCGCGAGACCGGCCTGTTCAAGAAGGTCCGCGTCGCGGAATCGAAGGACAAGGGCGAGACGTGGGGCACGGTGTATTCGAGCGACCTGCCCAACCCCGGCAGCGGGCTGGACGCGGTGCGGCTCGCCGGCGGCAACTGGCTCATCGTCTACAACGACACGACGAGCGGCCGGGCGCGCCTCGCGGTGTCGCTCTCGGACGACGAGGGCAAGACGTGGAAGTGGACGCGGCACTTGGAGAAGCAGACGAGCGGCCAGTACCACTACCCGGCCGTGATTCAGGCGAAGGACGGCGCGGTCCACTGCGTTTACAGCCACTTCGTGGGCGAGGGCAAGAGCATGAAACACGCCCGCTTCAACGAGGACTGGGTGAAGGAAGGCGACCCGAAGTGATACGCCTGACGGTGCTTGGCGAACGGCCGGTGTCAGCCGGCCGGTGAGACGTTTGCCGCTCGTGCCGCGCGTCCCTGAACCGATTGTGGCCATCACCTGACTGCGCGAAGGTTGCCCCTGATGTTGCGAACGGACGTGACCGGCTCGAAGCTGTGGCTGCTGTGGGTCGCGTGTGCCGGCGTCGGCGCAGCGGCGGCGGCGCTGGTCGTCCTGGGCAACCCCGGCAACATGGGCATCTGCGGGGCGTGCTTCCTCCGCGACACGGCCGGCGCGCTCGGCCTGTTCGCCGGTGACGGGCCGCGCGTCTTCCGCCCGGAACTGGTCGGGCTGATCTTCGGTGCGTTCGTGGTGCGGTTGGTGCAGCGCCGCACGGAGGGCCGGGCCGGGGCGCACTCCGCGGCCCGCTTCTTCCTCGGCCTGTGGATGGGCATCGGCGCGCTCGTGTTCCTCGGCTGCCCGTTCCGCATGTTGCAGCGCATCGGCGGGGGCGACCTGAACGCCGTGGTCGGGCTGGTCGGGTTCGTCGTCGGTGTGGGTGTGGGCCGACTCTTCGAGGCGAAGGGTTTTACGGCGGGGAAGACCGCAAGTGTCATCGTGCCCGCGGGCGTGCCGCCACTGCTGCTGGCCGCCGGCGGGCTGGTGCTGTTCCTGTGCGGTGCGCTGCCGTTCGGCCCCGGCCCGGACGACACCACCGGCAAGCCGCCGCACGCCTACTGGGTCTGGGCGCTCGGCCTCGCGCTGTTCGCGGGCGCGGTGCTGTCGCTGACGGGCTTCTGCGCTGTGAGCGCGGCCCGACAGGTGTTCAGCGGCCCGCGCCGGATGCTCTGGGCCGCGCTCGCGCTCGTCGCCGGCTACCTGCTCGTAACCGCGCTAACGGGCAAGTTGAAAGTGGGCTTCGCCGATCAACCGGTCAGCCACACGGACCACCTGTGGAACCTGCTGGCGATGGCACTGGTCGGGCTGACCGGCGTTCTCGCGGGCGGGTGCCCCGTGCGTCAGGTCGTGCTGGCCGGCGAAGGCAACGGCGACGCGATGATTACGGCCGCGGGCATCCTCGCGGGCGGCTGTCTGGCCCACTCGTTCCTGGCGGTATCGTCGCCGAGCGGCCCGACTCCCGCCGGCCGCGCCTCCGTACTAATCGGCCTGGCCGTGAGTTTGGCCTACGCCGTCTGGGTCGTCGCTGCGGTCGCGCGGTCGAAGTAGCCGTTCGCGAAGCCGCAAGCGGCTCTATTTGGTCAGTTCGATGTTGTCAAAGAACCCGGCTTCCTCTTCCGGCGTGGCCCGGCCGCCGTTGAGCCCGCTCACTGTGGCTTCGAAGAAGCAGCGATCGGTGAACACCATGCGGGTCACCCCGTCCGCCCGCGTGTTCTCGATGGTATCGTAGCCGAGCCACTGCACGGTGCGCTGCTTGCCCACGCGGGGCTTCATGCCGGTGGCGATCCGGAACCCTTCCCGCGTCCTCGCCGGCACGCCGTCGCGGTAACAGGTCACGGCCAATTTGACGACGACCGGGTCGTTCGGGTCGCCCGACCCGAACACCGTAATCCAGTCCTCGTCGCGCGGCTTGTCGCTCGGTCCTTCCAGGCCATCGAATTTATCGACGCGCGTGTTACTGACGTTGGGCTTCTTCGGCAGGTACACCTTGAAGCCTTCCACCGTGTAGCTGTACTGCTCCCAGCCGGGCGGCACCGGCGACTTCTTGGCAGGCGTCGAACTCTTCCCGACGAGCTTGTAGACGCCGACGCCCACGAGCAGCAGCAACCCGCCGAGGACGATGAGCGCGACCTTCCCGCTGCCGGTCTTCCCCCGGTGCCTCGCCGGTTCGTCGCCGCGGAACGGCTTGCGCGGCTGGCCGACGACGGCGACCGGCGTGGGCGGGCTTGGCGCGGCGTCACCGGCCGGTTGCCCCTCGATCGGCACAGGCGTGTCGCAGTTCGGACACCGCACCCGATCGTCCGCGGCCGGCGCGCGGAACATCGTCGCGCACTTCGGGCACGTCACGACCACGGACATGGCACACTCCCCCCGCGCTTCCCGCTCCCTTCCGGTCGCGGCTCGTTCGGTGACAGATTCCTGGGCACCGTATCACTTGGTCAGTTCGATGTTGTCAAAGAACCCGGCTTCCTCTTCCGGCTTGGCCCGGCCACCGTTGGTCCCGGTGATCGTCGCCATGAGGAAGTGCCGGTCGGTGTACACCAGCCGCGTCGTCCCGCCGAGCATGGTGTGTTCGATGGCGTCGTAGCCGAGCCACTTCACGGTGCGCATCTCGTCCCCGCCGAACGGTCCGTCGGCGGTTTTCCGAAGGCTGTCGCGCACCGACGAGGGCACCTTGTTGCTGAACCGGATCGCGTACAGCTCGACGCGAACGGGATCGTTCCAGTCGCCCGACCTGAGCGTCGCGAACCGGTCGGCGTCGCGCAGGTCGCCGCCCCCGAACCCGCCCATGCCGAACTGCCCGCGGGCACCGCCGAACCCGCCGCCGAAGTTGTTCACGGTATCGCCACTGAAAGAGGGCGACTTCGGCAGGTACAACTTCAAGCCGTCCTGCTCGTAGGTGTACTGCTGCCAGCCGGGCGGCACCGGCGACTTCTTGGCCGACGCACTCTTGCCAACGAGCAGGTAAATGCCGACGCCGACGCCGGCCAGGACCAGCACCCCGACGAGGGCAATGATCGCGATCGTTCCGCCCCCGCCGCTCGCGCCGCCCGCGCCCTTCCGCCGCCGGCGGCGCGGCGGTTCGTCGTCATCGTCGCGGCGCTTCTTCTTGCGCGGGCGCTCGTCCTCGTCATCCGTCTCGTCGCGACGAGGCTTCTTGCGCGGCCGGTCGTCGTCGTCGTCCAACTCGACCGGCTTCGCCTTCGGCTTGGGCTTGGGCGGCGCGGGGATCGCGTCCACGATCGGTTGCTCTTCGGCCGGGACGAACGCCGGCACCGGCGCGGGCGTTCCGCACTTCGGGCACCGCACCTGCTTACCCGCGGCCGAGTCCGGCGCGCTGAGCTTCGTCGGGCACCCCGGACACGTCACGACGATGGGCATGGCTCACTTCTCCCACGCGGACTTGAGACGATACACGATAGCGTAGCGGAGCAGCGCCCGGCCCGCCGGGGTGATTTCGAGCTTGTCGTTCTTCTCGTCGGGAAGCGCGGCCACCGACATCGCCGCGTGGCCGTTCTCCGCGAACACCTCCACCGAGCCGCGGTCCACGAAGATTTGTAGCTCGATCTGCTTGCGCTCCGCGTAGAGCTTCGGAACGGGCATCGTCACGCCCTTGCAGGTCAGCGTGCGTTTCGCGCCGTCGTAGACCAGTTTCGTGCCGCGCAGGTCCACGGTGAACCCCTTGTCCTTCTCCGGCTCGATCACCAGGAAGAATTCGAAGGCATCGAGCTTGTCGGCCAGCACTTCGGGCTTCGTCACGACTCGCGTGGTCGAGTCGCGCACGGCCAGCACCGGCGGGTTCACGCGCAGCGTGTTGATCTCGGCCACGGGCTTCGCGGTCAGCACCGGCTTGCCGCGGGCCTGCGTCGGGTCTTCCCAGGACAGGGCCAGTTCCACCGGCAGCGCCATCTGCTGGTTGAACGACGTGCCGGGGAACGTGACCCCCTGCGCCCACCCGATCTGCACGCGCCGTGTGCCGCCCGCCGGTCGCGCGGGGGCGTTGTCGAACGACTGAGCCGCGTAGAAGTTACCGTACCAGAGTTGTTGCTTCTCCTTCGCGTCCGGCTTGAACTCTTTGCCGTCGAAGGTGCCCACCATGTACTTGCCGTCGGCCGCGTACAGCACCCACTTGGTCGCGGGGAGGTTGGGCGCGCGAAGCGGGTTCGCCAGCGGAATCTCGAACAGGTCCGGGCACTCGTAGAAACCCTCGATGCGGCTCGCGAACGTCCACGCCTTCAGGTCCGGCGACGTGTAGAACGCGATCCACTGCTTCTTGTCGGCCTCGGTGTAAACCGCCATTACCCAGCGCTTGGTCGGCTCGTGCCAGATCAGTTTCGGGTCGCGGCCGGTGTGCTTCACCACCGGGTTGCGGTCGTATTCCTTCCACGTCCGGCCGTCGTCGGTGCTGTACGCGACGCACTCGCCGCGCCCGGTGCTGGTGTACGCCAGCACGAACGGCGGCTTCTCCTTCGTGCCCCACCCGCTCGTATTATCCTTGTCGAGAACCGCGCTGCCGGAGAAGGCCCAGTCGCCGTACTTCTGCGGGTACAGCGCGACCGACTGTTCCTTCCAGCGGAACAGGTCCTTGCTGACCGCGTGGCCCCAGTGCATGTTGCCCCACTCGCGGCCGAACGGGTTGTGCTGGTAGTACAGGTGCCACTCGCCGTTGGCGTACACGAGGCCGTTGGGGTCGTTCAGCCACCCGGTGCGGCTTGTGAAGTGGAACAGCGGGCGGTGCTTCTCCGTGTACAGCGCGTCGGCGTTGGCCCATTTTTCAGCCGGCACGACAAGCGTTCCCAGCTTCGTGTCGAGCGGCACGACGGCTTCGATATAGAGCCGCTTCCCCTTGAACGCGGACACGTCGGCCGTGGCCCAGAAGTCGGGCTTCCCCACGGTCGCCAGTTCGATGTCGAACTCGCGCACGGTCTGCTGATCGACGACGAACCGGACGCGGCGTTTGGGCGCACCGGTCTTCACCGCGAGGTGCAGGTACGGTTCCGTGATCGGGTACTCGGTAACAACGCGGTCGGGCGGGACCTTCTTGTCGCTCTGCACGATGTGGTCGATGTTGATGTGGCCCCAGCCGCCCTTCTCGTCGTCCACGATCTCGACGCGCGCCTCCTTGCCCGCGAAGTCGGTCACGTCCCACGCCTGCCAGTCGAGGTGCTCGCTGCCGCCGGGCGCGTCGTTCGGCCCGGTCGCGGTGCGCACCACCTTCCCGCCGATCACGAGGTTGATGCAGGTCTTCGCGTGCTTGCCGCCGCCGATCAGGAAGTTCAGGTACTTGCGGTCGATCTTGAACGCGGGCGAGGTCAGCGTGCCGGTCGCGCCGTCGCCGCCGCGGTAGCTGTTCACCAATCCCTTACCGCGAAAGCCGGTCACGGCCATTTGGTTCGGTAGTGTCCCCTTCGCCGGGCCTTTGCCGAACGCGGTGCCGGTGGCCGTCCAACCGTCGCCGTAGGTCTCACCCTCGAAGTCCGCGACGAGGATATCGGCGCGATCCGCGCCGCGCGTGCCGGTGTGCGCGAACAGAATCGCCAGTAGGGAGAGCAGCGCGCGCATGATCGTACCCGGTGTGAAGAGGGGCCGAGGGGCGTTGTAGCCCGTTCGCCCGTGGCGGCTACGCGGCGCGGCGGGACGAGGTGAGCGCGGCGCGGTCGCGGTGGAGCGGTGTGGCCGGGAGCCAACACGAGAGGAGTTCGCACACCGCGCCGGCGTCGGGTACTTCGCCCATGAGCGCGGCATCGTACCCACCGACGCGCGACCGCGCGAGCGCCGCGAGCGTGGTCATCCCGCCGGAGCGCACTTCGACGCCGGTCTGCCGCAGCGCGAAGCATCGCGCGGGGTCGAGCGCGGGTTCGCCGAGCGGCACGAAGGTGACGACCGTGCCACCTGCGGCCAGTTCCTCCGCGGCCGGCGAACTGGTGCGATCCGCGAGCAGCACGCGCGGCCCGGCGCGCCGGTCCCACGCGCCGGACAACTCGCCGCGATAGCCGCGCGCGACGTGGCCCTTCAGTTGTGCGCCCCAGCGCGCGACGAACTTCGCCCGGTTCGCGGCGCACAGGTCGAGCGTCTTCGCGACCGACGTCGGAGCGGGGCCGTGGTGGAACACCACCGAAGCCGGCTGATACACGACAGTCAGCCCGCGCTCGCGCACCGCGAAGCACAGATCGACGTCTTCGAAGTAGGCCGGCGCGTAGCGGTCATCGAGGCCGCCGAGGTCGCGGTAGAGCTGCGTTCGCAACAGCAGGCACGCGCCAGAAACGAGATCGACCTCGCGCACATGAGCGAACTCGTCGGCGTTCGGGTCCGCGCCTTGCCCCACCGCGTTCACGCGGGCGTCGGCCCAGAGGATCGCGCCGGCCTCCTGCAAGCGGCCGTCGAAGAACAGGAACTTCGGCCCGACGGCCCCGCACCGCGGCCACATCTCCACGGTGCGCACCAGCGCCGACAGCCAGCCCGGGGCGACCACGGTGTCGTTGTTCAGCAGCACGAGGTAGCGGCCCCGTGCGTGCCGCGCCGCCTCGTTGTTCCCGCGCACGAAGCCGAGATTGGTGTCGAACGGGAGCACGGTCGCGCCGTCCACGCGGCGGAGCACGTCCGGCGCGCGGTCG
>SXHE01000366.1 GCA_005773755.1 Planctomycetia bacterium | reverse complement strand
GGGCGCGCAAGTTCGCCGACCCGCTGCTCGAACTGATTCGCAGCACGCCCAAAAAGGCCGCTCCGCTCTCAGAACTGGCCCGGCTGCTCGACCAGTTGCTGTGTGACGACATCAACGACGGGCACGAGAGCGAGCCGATCCTGCGCGAGTTCTGGGCCGCCCCGGAACTGGCCGAGGTGAGGCCGATCGCGAAGGTGCTGCGCGACGAGACCAAGTACGGCGACCCGCTGTACCTGACCACGAAGTTCCACCTGGGCCGGGTCGCGGTGATGACCACCGACGCGGGCGGCACCTACACCGGCAAAAAGGTGTGGAACGACTGGCCGGCGCTGGGCGGGGCCGCGGGCTGGGTCATCGTGGTCAGCGAGATGCAAAAGTATCTCACTGGCGGCGGCGACGACGCGAACCGGTCCGTCGGCGACCGGTTCTTCGCCGAGTTCGACTTCGGCCGGTACGAACCGAACTTCACCGCGCACTTCCTCTCCACCAGCGACCCGGCCAAGAAGGTCGCGACCGAGCGCGACCTGACGCTGGTCCCGCGCGACCTGGACCCGGAGAAGGGCAAGCCGTTCGTACTGGACGCGCCGAAGCACCCGGAGGGCACCCCCGCCGACGCGCCGCCGCGCCCGTACCAGCTCACCCACACCGGCGCGACCACGCCCGGCGTGTACCTGTACGCGCTGAAGCGGACCAAGGACGAGCGCCCCGCGCCGAAGGAGGGCGGCAAGGACGTGAAGCCGGACCCGTTCGGCCACCTGTTGGTAGTCGCCGTCCCGTACAACCTGGACGCGATGAAGGAAGGCGACCTGCGCCGCGAGGCGACCGACGAACTGGAGAAGCACACGAACAAGGCCCCGCTCCACAACACCGAAGACCTGTCGTGGATCGAGGACTTCAAGCAGAAGCCGTCCGACCTGTCGAGCCGGCGGTGGATCTACCTGCTGATCCTGTTGATCCTGATCGCTGAGCAGGCGTGGGCCGTGCGCACCAGCTACCACTCGCGCCCCGAAGACCTGGAGGCGCTCGCGCCCAGCGCGGCCGCGGCCTACGCGCACCACTCGACGCCGAACCCCACCTCGGCCGGCGAACCGGACGCCGAACCCGCGGCGCGCGTGTAGCCGCCCTCGCCTGCGGCTCGCGGCTGACGCAGATGTTAGGCTGCGCCTGAGACACGATTCACTCAACACGAAGCGCTGAACTCCGATGAACGAGACCACAACGACGAAGAAGAGCCAGTTCGGGTTCCGGCGCGTGGCCGACTCGTTCGATCAGTTCACCAGCGACGTTTGGCTGTCCGTACCCAAACTGCTGCTGACGCTGTTCGTGCTGTTCGTCGTCGCGCGGATCGTGTACCGGTACGCGAACCCGACCGGGCGCACGTCCGGGGCGCGCGACGCCACCGCGTTCGGCGTCGTCTGGGGCGTCATGCTCTGGGCGCTGGGCCTCGCGGGCGTGCTCGCCGCTGGGGCACTCCAGCCGGCGTTCGCGAGCAAGTCCGGCGACACGCTCTCTCGGATCGCCACCATTGGCGGGTTGTTCGTCGCCGTCATCGTGTGCTTCGGCGGCATCGCCGCGGCGCTCGTATTTGGCGGCCTCAGCGCGTACAAGTACGCCAACAAGCCGGAACGCGCCCCCGGCGAGGCCGTCGGACTGGCGCTCGCCTGGGGCACCGGCCTCTCGTTCGCCACGCTCGTCGTCTGGGGGCTGATCCGGTTCTACGTGCGCGAGGCCGACGCCGCGAAGGGCAGCTCCGAGGCCGGCTCGACCGTCGGCACCGGCAACGACGTGAAGTGGTACACCTTCACCGGCATCGTGTTCGCGCTCGGCTCGGTGTTCGTGGCCCTGATGTATCTCAAGGACACCAAGACCGTGCGCTGGTTCTGGGCCGCGCCGCTGGCCCTGCTCCGCATGACAGTGTACGCGATCCTGTGCTTCGTGTTCCTGCTCCCCTCGATGCAGACGTGGGAAGACACGAACAAGCAGTCGCGCGTCGTGATCCTGATCGACATCAGCCCGAGCATGACGGTCACAAGTGATGAGATCGGCAAGGGCACGGAGAAGTTGCCGGACGGCCGCACGACGCTGAAGACGCGCATGGGAGTGCTCATCGACTTCCTCACCGACGAGAAGGTCGCGTTCCTGAAGAACCTGTTGGAGAAGAACCCGGTCGCGATCTACGCGTTCGGCACCCGGCTCGACGAGTCGCCAACCGTGCTCCCGCAGGGCGACCCGTCGTTCTCGAAGGAAGACTGGAAGGCGTTCGCGAAGTACGACTTCCGCCCGCACCTGATCCGCGGGCTGACCGACGGCGGCAAGGAGCAGCTCAAGAAGTGGTCGGGCTGGAACGATGCCAACTCCGGCACCGCGGACTGGGCCACGACGCTGCTGGCCCGCCGCAACGACGCCGACTTCTTCAAGCGGTTCGGCCTCAGCGAGCAGGCCGACGTAGAGCAGCTCACCAAGAACCTGGACAAGCTCGACAAGCGCGTCGACGTGGCCCGCACCATCGCCGCCGGTACCAACGTGATCGACTCGATCACGGCCGCGGTCAACCGCGAGGCCCCGAACATGGTGCAGGGCGTGATCGTGTTCTCCGACGGGCGCAGCAACCTGGGGTCCGAGTCCGGGTTCGCGGAACTGCGCGAGCGCGCGACCCGCGAGAAGATCCCCATCTTCACGGTCGCGGTGGGCGAGGACCGGCAGACGGTCGCGATCAGCATCACCGAAGTGAACGCGCCCGACAGCGCGCCGATCGACGAGCAGTGGAAGGTGATCGTCGAGGCCGACGGGGTGAACATGGCCGGCAAGGACGTCGAGGTGTTTCTCGACCTGTTCAAGCCCGGCACCGACTTCAAGACCGGCACCGCCGACTGGACACTCAAGGAGAAGCTGACCTTCACGCCGGGCGACCCGCCGCACGGTCAGGCCGAGTTCAACATCGACCCGGCCAAGCTGCCGGACAAGCTCACCACCGAGTCGAAGGACGCGGCCATCAAGAAGCGGGTGCTGATCGAGGGCAAGTGGCACGTGCGGGCGCGGATCGCGAAGGACCAGATGGAGGCGTTCGCCGACGAGTTCCACGTGCGCGACCGGCCGAACATCACCGTGCTCCAACAGAAGCTGCGCGTCCTGCTCATGGCCGGCGCGCCGGGCCGCGACTTCAGCTTCCTCCGCACGCTCCTGGTGCGTGAGGTTCAGGACAAGCGCGCGTCGCTCACGACCCTCGTGCAGAACGACGCCGGCAAGGAGGGCAAGCTCACGCCCGAACTGGACGAGACCGTCATCCTACGGTTCCCGAACGTCTACGAGGTGGACAAGAAGAAGGGCGGGCTGCCCGAGGAGAAGCCGTACAACCTGGACGAGTACGACGTGATCATCGCGTTCGACCCGGACTGGACCGAGCTGACCGAGCTACAGGCCCGCGAACTGGACAAGTGGTTGAGCAAGGGCGGCGGCGGGCTGATCTACGTCGCCGGGCCGATCAACACCTGGAAACTGGCCCCCGGCAAGGAGTACAGCGAGCGACTCGCGCCGTTCCTGTCGCGGCTCCCGGTCGTCCCGGCCGACATCGTGGCCCAGCGCATCCGCCCGACCCCGAAGGAGCCGCGCCGGCTCAAACTGTACCCGGAGCGCATCGTCGGTTCCGACCTGCTGAAACTCGACGACAAGGTGCCCAACGACCCGGTCGCCGGGTGGGAGCGGTTCTTCACCGACCGCGACAAGTACGTCGAGACTAAAGACCTCAAGATCGACCTGTACCCGGAGCGCGGGTTCTTCTCCTCTTACCCGGTGAAAGAGGTCAAGAAGACCTCGCCGATCTTGGCCGAGTTCATGGACATCGCGGACAACGGCCAGCCCGACCCGATGCCGTGGATCGTGGTGAACAACCCGTCCGACAGCTACCGGTCCACGTACCTGGCGTCGGCCGAGTTCTACAAGTTCCGCACCTACGACCCCGACGAGAAGACCGGGCAGGAGTACTTCGAGCGGTTCTGGATCAAGATGGTGAAGTACAACGCGGCCAAGCGGCTGCGCGGGTCCGCGGCACGCGGGCGCGTGCTGGTGGGCAAGGAGGGCGTGTCCGGCGCGCCGCTGCGCGTGCAGGCCCGCATCTTGACCCCCAGCGCCGAGCCGTACAAGATCGACGCGATGTCGCCGAAGTTCAAGATCGTGCAAGAGTCGCCTGGCGGCGAGAAGCGCGAGTTCGGCCCGTTCAGCCTGCCCCCGAAGCAGAACGCGGCCGGTGCGTTCGACGGGTATTACAGCGGGCAGACGCTCCTCGATCCGCTCCAGTTCCCACCGGGTGATTTCGTCTACCGCGTCGTGATCGACGTGCCCGACTCGGACAACGAGACGCTGACCGGCGAGTTCCGGGTGCGCAAGTCCGACCCGGAAATGGACAACACCAAGCCGGACCTCGCGGCCATGATGCGCATGGCGAGCGAGTTCACGGGCGACCTGTACAATCGCGTGCCTGGCGGCGTGCAGACCGAGTTCAACGCGAAGTTGCCCCGGGAAAACGGCGTCGTCAAGCTCGCGTTCAAGATCAGCGACAAGGACCTGCTCGCGCTGATTCCCGAGTGCATGAAGGCGCTCAAGACGACGAACCAGAACCGCGGTCCGGTGAACGACTTGTGGGACCGCGGGTTCGACATGCCGACCTCCGGTATGGAAGACGGGTTCACCCGCAAGTACTTCGTCTCCTGGTGGTCCGGCCTGCGGGTGTCAGCCGTGCTGCTGGTGATCGTCTCCTTGTTGGGCCTCGAATGGCTCACCCGGAAACTGCTGCGGCTCGCGTGAGTTGGCGAGCGGCGCGGCGTCCGTCCGCCGCTGGCTGATCGAGAAGTTCAGCACCGGGTCAATGACCCGGCCACGGAACGCACGGACGGACGACCGCGTTCCGCCGCGACTCGGACCCGACGACGAACGAACACCGCTCATCAACCTGAGTGACGAATATGGCGATCGCACAACAGTCACGCCCGAAGTCGAGCCGTCAGGCCGAGCGCGACCCGCAGGTGTACCACCCGCTGGACCAGTTGCGCGGGATCATCCGCCGGTACGTCATCATCGAGGGCGTGCTGTCCGCGATCCTGTTCGTGGCCGTATGGTTCACGCTGGGCATGGTGTTCGACTTCGGCCTGTTCAAGATCTCCGGCTGGGACTGGGCGATCGACGGCGCGCGCTGGGTGCGCGGGTTGGCCCTGTTCGGGGCCGTGAGCCTGTTCGCGTTCTACCTCGTCTACCGCATCGCGCGCCGCCTCACCACCGAGTTCTCGTATCCGGCGCTGGCCCTGGTGCTGGAGCGCCGGTTCCCCAAGATCCTCGGCGACCGACTCATCACCGCGGTCGAAATGGCCGACATCGAGGCGATGGGCAAGTTCGGGTACTCGAAGGACATGATCCGGGCGACCATCGCGGAGGCCCGCGAGCGGGTGGGTAAGGTGCCCGTGCGCGAGGTGTTCAACTGGCGGCGGTTGTGGGTGCTCGGGTTCCTGGCGATCGGGCTGGTGCTCGGCACCGTTGGCGTCGGGTTCGCGAGCCACGCGATCGCGACCAAGAGCGTCGCCCCGTACCGCGCCGGGTGGAAGATCGCGCACGTCGTCGGCATCTTCGCCGAGCGCAACGTGGCGCTGATGAACACGCCCTGGCCGCGCCGGGCGCACCTCGAACTGTACCGATTCAAGGCCGACCCGTTCCCCACCACCGGCGACGTGACGATGGGCCGCGACGAGCCGCCGCCGCGCGTCACCGTGCGGGCGTACCGTTGGGTGATCGCCGACCGCCACCAGCAGGACGGCTGGCGTCCGCTCCGCATGGACGATCTGACCGAGAAGTTCGTCGGCCGGGCCGTGCCGGAACTCCCGCAGGGCGTGCGCGCCCTGACCTCACAGGAAACCGAGCTGACGGTCGACACAGTCGAGCGACTGCTGAGCGAGTCCGGCGGCTCGTCGTCGCCGGAAGCGAAGAAGCAGCGAGAGTCGTTCAAGCAGGAAATGAACTGGCGTGTCGAGTCCGAGACCAAGCAGACCCGCGAGACCAAAGATTTCGAGTCGATGCAGGAGGTGTTCAAGGCGCTGGAAGAGAAGGCCGAGCAGCCGAGCATGGGCCGCACGCTCCGCCGGCTCGACGTGCCCGACGAGGTGACGTACCGGTTCGACGGGGTGAGCGGGCGCACCGGCGGCGAGGGCCCCCTGCCCTCCACCACCAGCAACGAGTTCGCGGCCGAACTCGGCGGGCTAAAGGAGGACGTGATCCTGGTCGTGAAGGGCGCGGACTACACCAGCGCGGCCCGCAAGATCCGGCTGATCCCGCCGCCGACGCTCCAGAAGATTTCCCGCGACCAGTCCGAACCGGCGTACCTGCACCACGAGCCGCCACAGGGCGAGGGGTACGGCGCGCTCAAGGGGCGGCTCCAGAAGGTCGCGGCCAAAGACCTGCCGCTGACCGGCGACCGCACGGTCGTCGCCGTGCCCGCCGGCACCGAGCTGACGCTGACCGCGGAAGCGTTCGTCAATGACGACGGCAAGATCAACGACAACGACCGCATCGTGACCGCGTTCGCGGAGCCCGGCACCGGCCGGTTCCCCGGCACCGTCCTCGACGCGCAGGGCAAACCGACCCAGAAGCCCGTCCCGCTCGCCATCTCCGAAAGCGGCTCCGCGTTCCGCATCGCGTTCACGAACGACCCGAAGAAGGGCGACTACCGCCTGATGGAGAACGTCGAGTTCAAGGTGACGTGGGTCAACAAGTACAACGTGGTCGCGACCCGCTCGTTCCTGTTGCAGGCCGTGCAGGACCAGCCGCCGACGGTCGAGTTCGCGGTGGACGTGATCCGCAAGGTGGGCAACGTGTACCTGGTCACCCCGAAGGCCCGCATCCCGTTCAACCCGGACAGCTTCATCAAGGACGACCACGGCCTGAGCGAGGTGAAGTACACCTTCAACTACTGGGCCGAAGATTCGGACGTGGCCCGCGGCACCCGCGCGCAGAACGCGCTGCGGTCGATGTTCGGTCCCCCGCTCCCCGGCAGCGGGCCGGAGGTGCTCCTCCCGCGGATGCACGCCCACAATTTCCAGTTCCTCGACAAGTCCGACGACCGGCTGAATGGCTCCGTGTTCGTCAGCGAGTACGTGCAGCAGCGCAACGCGATCCAACGTAACGAGCGCCCGAAGTTCGAGGAACTGCTGCGCATTGCCAAGAGCGAAGACGCCCCGCCCCAGACCGTGCGCAAGATCGAGCTGAACGACCCCAAGCGCGACTTCTTCGACCTGAAGTTGTTGCACGACCAGAACATCCTGAAGGTCGAGGCCCGTGAGGGCGACGTGCAGACGATCTACCGCATGGACTTGAACATCCAGGCCGTTGACAACAACGTGGACAGCCCGACCGGGCCGAAGACGATGCGCAACGCGGAGCCGATCCGCTTGCGGATCGTGTCCGAGGCCGACCTGCTTCAAGAGATCAACAAGGAGCAGAGTCAGTTGGCCGACCGCCTCGATGAGGCGCTGGGCAAACTCGGCGGGGCAAAGGGGAAATACGAGTTCGTGCGCAAGAGCAACGGGTACTTGGACAAGTCGCAGGTGGACGCCGTCAAGGTGCGGTCGGCGGACGCGATGCAGGACGTGGAGAAGGCCCGCGACATCGTGCAATCGGTCGGCCGCGAGTTCCAGCGCATCGCCAACGAGTGCCGCGTCAACAGGCTCAACACGCCGACCCAGGAGCGGCACGACAAGTACGTCGCGCTGGTGATGAGCATCCTCTCCGAATCCGAAGCGACCACGGCCACGTTCCCGAAGACGCAAGCGCTCATGACCAACGTGCAAAACGCGCTCAACCTGGGCGACTGGGCACCGCTCGACGCGGCCAGAAACGCAGAAAGCTCGATCCACGAACTGCAAGCGCAACTCAAAAAGATTCGTGACGAACTCGGCGTGGGTGAGTCCCACGCCGCGGTCAAGAACGCCCTCACGGTCATCCAGCAAAACCAGGAACGGATCAAGAAGCAGATCCGCGATCAGGAAGAGGCGTTCGCCAAGCGAATCGGCCAGCCGTTCCCGACCATTAACGCCGTGGCCGGCCTGTCCGTCTCGAAGGGGCAAACGGCCATCGTCCAGCACCGGATCGACTGGAACCAGTTCCAGGGCGACACCATGAAAGTGGGCCTCACAGTGGTTGACGCGACGGGGATGCCCGCGGGCGACGCGCTGGTCGTGCCGGCGGAGATCATCGTGGACTTCGAGAAGCACCAGTTCCGGTTCGACTACGCGGTGAAGGCCGGTAGCAAGCCCGGCACCTACAAGATCACGCTGAAGCCCGCCGCCGGCCCGACCATCGACGTACAGGTGAAGGTGGAGTAACCCCGCAACGTGATGTGGAGGGCCGCCCGTTGTTCGCACCCTCGTTGCACTCATCAGCCTCGCACTCGCTGGCGGCGTCACAGCCGCCGGCGAGGAGTCAACTCGTTCCGCCGACACACACGAATCCGCACACGCCGACGCTCGCGACCTTCACCACCTGCGCGTGGCGCTCGAGCGCGTCCTCAAAAACCATTCCCGCTTCGCGGTCCAACTTCGCGCACGATACGCTGAGCGGTATGTGCCGCGTGCCCGGTTGGAACCGACGGTCGGCGGCATGAGCGAGATCGTACTTGCGAAGGGCCAATCTCGGATCATCCAGCACCGGATCGGCTGGAACCAGTACGCCGACGACACGATGCGCCTCGAGTTCCGATCAACGGGCGCTTCGATCCGCGTGCCCAATCAGATCACGCTCGACTTCGAGAAGCACCAGTTCCGGTTCGAGTACGAGATCAAGGCGGGCGAGAAAACCGGCGAGTTCGTCGTCACGCTGGTCCCCGCCGTTGGGGAGCTGATCGAGATCAAGGTGATTGTGAAGTAACGTGGTTGTCGTTCAGACCCGCGCCGCTCGCCAGTTGGTTTCACCCCGTTTTCGGTAACGCACCGGTAACGCGGTGTACTCCAAAGCCCCGATCACGTCCCGTCCGTAACGCACGCGCAACGCGGCGGCCCGACACGGGCCGTCGGGCCTCGCGCGAACGCCCACGATTTCCAGCGTTCGCGCGGGCGCACGCCCCGCGAACGTAACGCCCTGTAACATTTGGGTCTACGGCGGGCCAAAAACCCGGTTCGCTGTTGGCGACGGCTGCGTTTCACGTCAAAATAGCGGACGACTGGACACTCGCGACGCGGCCGGTTCCGCGCCGCACCTTCAAGGGAGGTTTCCCATGCTCCGCCGACTGCCGCAGGTCGTGTTCGCCACGACGCTCGGCCTGTTCGCGCTCACCTCGTACCTGACCGCGGCCCCGCCCGCGCCCGGCACCACGCCGGCCCCGGCGGCCAGCAGCGCGGACGTCAAGCGCAACCAGGAAGAAAACCTGAAACTGTTCAACGCGTTCAAGGAGCAACTGCTCCGGCTCGCGCAGCGGTGGGAAAAGAGCGACAACGCCGACGACAAGGAGCGCTCGAAGTCGCTCCGCGCGGTGCTCAAGCTGATCGAAGAGAAGGGCCTCGACAAGAACTTCAAGGACCTCGTCGACGGGCTGGGCAAGAACAACCCCAACGGCGGCGACTTCAACGACCTGATCGATAAGGACAAGAAACTGCGCGAGGCGCTCAACCAGATTCTTGAGCTGCTCCAGACCGAAGACGAGATCGACCGGATCCGCCGGCTTATCGCCGAGACCAAAGAAGCGATCAAGGTGATCGGCGAATTGAAGCGGACCCAGGAGAACATCCAGGCCCAGACCGACGGCGCGAAGGGCGACCCGAACAAGATCGCGCAGGCCCAGAAGGACCTCGCGGACAAGACCCAGAAGGTGGCCGACGCCATCAACAAGACGAAGGGCGGCCAGGACGCGAAGGGCGGCGACGCCGGCAAACCGCAAGACCCGAAGGCCGAGACGAAGGCCGAGGCGAAGCCGGGCGAGAACAGCGGCGACGCCAAGCCCGACACCAAGGAAAACAAGAGCGAGACTAAGGGCGACGGCAAGGGGATGCCGATGGCCGGCGACCCGAAGGCCGGCGACCCGAAGGGCGCGGGCGACCCGAAGGCCGGGATGCCGATGGGCGGCGACCCCAAGGCCGGCGGCGAGAAGCCGGGCGACCCGAAGGGCGGCATGGAACCGAAGGCCGGCGACCCGAAGGCCGGCGGCGAGCCGAAGCCGGGAGGCATGATGGACCCGAAGAACCCGCCGATGGGAATGCCGATGGGCGGCGACCCCAAGGCCGGTAAGCCGGCCGACGGCAAGCCCCAAGAGTCCGGCAAGGGCGACGGCAAGCCGTCCGACCCGAAGGCCGGCGGCGAAGGCAAGCCGATGAGTGGCGAAGGCATGGGGATGCCGATGCCCGGTATGGGCCAGCCCAGCCCCGGCAGCCCCAAGGGTGGCGGCGACAAGCCCCCGCCCAGCGGCGGCCAGCAGAAGCCCAAAGACCCGGTCGGCGAGAACGTCCAGCAGGCCGTTCCGCAACAGCAGGGCGCGGAAGACGACATCAACAAGGGCAAGAACAACGACGCGTCGAAGAAGCAGGACAAGGCCATCGACGAGCTTCAGAAGGCCCTCGCCGAACTCGAGAAGCGCCTAAAGCAGCTCCGTGAGAAGGAACTGGCCAAGCTGCTCGCGAACCTGGAAGAGCGCGTCGCCCGGATGCTCAAGATGCAGATCGAGGTCCGCGAGGCGACCGTCGGCATCGATAAGACCGTCACCGCGCTGGGCGGCAAGCCGGCCAACGCGGAGATCCAGAAGAGCCAAGCCGAAGCCGACAAGGAGAGCCAGATCGTCGCCGAGGCCGAGAAGACCCTCAAGTTGATGGAGGGCGAGGGCACCGCGGTCGTGTTCGCCGGCGTGCTGAAGGAAGTCATGGGCGACATGCAGGCCGTGCAGAAGCGCCTGAACGAGGCCCGCGTCGGCAAGGACACCCAGCAGATCGAGCAGGACATCATCGATCAGCTTACGATGATGAAGGAGGCGCTCAAGAAGGCCAAGCAAGAGATGGAGAACAAGCCGAGCGACCCGAAGCCGGGCGACCCGAACGCCAAGAAGAAAGATCAGTCGCTCATCGACCTGCTGAACGAGCTGAAGCTGGTGCGTGCCCTCCAGGATCAGCTCAACAAGCGGACGATCATGCACAACCAGAAGGACCCCGGCGAGCAGGCCAAGGACCCGATCATCCAGGCCGAACTGAAGCAACTGGCAGCCCGCCAGCAGGTGCTGCAAGACATGCTGCACAAGATCGCGACCCAGGCCAACCAGTAAGGGTTTGCGGCGAACCCTGCCCGCACGGGCAGGGGTGACTCAGCGGTTGCACCGCGTGTGATGCATCCCCGGCCGAAAGGCCGGGGTTCGCTCCGTTTATGAATGCGAAATGAGGGCGGTTTTCGGGTGGCGCGAAGATAGTAGTTGTGCCCGGCCCGAAAGAAAGATATTCTTCAGTTGTAATCGTGTCGGCCGGTCGTCATTACCAACGTCCGGTCGCGTCCCAACCAAGGCGCACGAGAAATCTCCGGTTTCAGCACACCCTTATCAGGAGCATGTCGTGAAGTTTCGCAAGTTGTTCGCGGCAGCCGCGGTTTCCGCGGGGCTGGCCGTGTCCGGAACCCCGGCGTTCGCCGCAGAACCGGCCAAAAAGCCGACGTTCGGGTTCAGCACGATGAAGGCCGTGTCCGTCGAGGCTGCCAAGGCGAAGGCCGAAGCGTGGCTGAAGTCGGTCGGCAAGTTCGATCAGGCCGCGTTCGAAAAGGTGTGGGCCAACGAGGGCCGCACCGTCCTCGACCGTACCGCGGACTCGCTCGCGCTCGGTAACACCGAAGCCGCCGCGCTGCTCGCGAACGCCCGCAAGTCGGATGCCCCGGCTCCGGCCGAAGTGCCGAGTTTCCTGAAGGACGAGAAGCAGGACGGTTTCTTCCGTACCAACATCGCGCTCGCCTTCGCGAAGGCCGCTGCGAACAAGAAGGTTTACGAAGAGGCCCTCGAAGCGCTCAAGGCTGTCAACGCCGAGTACGCGGTCGACCCGGCCAGCTTCTTCTTCTTCAAGGCGGTCAGCGAACACGCCACGATGAAGAAGGAAGCCGCGACCACCTCTATCGTCAAACTGCTCGACGACGTGTCCGACTCGCCGTCGCGGTACACGATGGTCGCCACCCTGATGTTCTTCGACATGCAGAACTGGGCGTCCGATCCGAAGGACCTGTCCAACATTGAAAAGTTGATGGACAACAGCGGTCGCCGGCTCGACCTGGCCCGCGGCGGTGAGAAGACCCAGGACATTCAGAAGAAGATCGTCTTCCGCCTCGACGAGCTCATCAAGGAACTCGAAGCCAAGAGCAAGGGCGGCGGTGGCGGCGGTCAGGCCAACGGCGGCAACTGCCCCGGCGGCGGCGACAAGCCCGGCAGCGGCAGCAGCCCCGGCAGCGGCGACAACGTGAACCCGACCAAGAACGCCCCGGACAGCACGATCATGGGCGGCAGCGGTGAAGGCAAGGTGGACCCGACGCAGAAGCTGCGCCAGATCGCCGAGACGTGGGGCACCATGCCGGCCGACAAGCGCGCGAAGGTCGTTCAGGACCTGACCCGCGACCTGCCCCCGAAGTTCGAGCCCCTCATCAAGCACTACTTCGAGGCGCTCGACAAGCAGCACGGGTACAAGAAGTGACCCGCGGCCCGATGTGACGTAACCCCGGCGGTGGCCGCGATAACTTTCGGCCACCGCCTTTTCGTTTGTAGACCGCGCCTCGTTCGTCTGTAGAATGTCGGCACTCCTCTCGGCCGTCCCCTGTCCGCCAGCGAGACCCGTCATGCGATCCATCCGCCGGGCTTCGATTGCCTCCGCCGCGCTCGCGCTGTTCGCGCTCCTCGCGACCCGCGCGCCGGCCGACGACGTGACCACCACCGCCGGCAAGAAGATCAACGGCACGCTCGTCGGCGTGGACGCGCAGGGCGTTACGTTCGCCACGAAGGACGCGAAGGTGTCGATTCCCGCGCGCGACATCGTCCTCGTCGACACGGGCACGAAGGTGTTTGCGCTGCCAAAGGACTCGCAATTCTCGGAGATCGAGCTGACCGACGGCTCATCGTTCCGATTCGCCAAATACAGCCTCAAGGGCAAGGCGTTCGAGACGGAGCTGCTGCCCGGTCCGGCGGGCCTGCCCCCCCCGACCTACACCCTGCCGATGAGCAGCGTGTTTTCCGCGATGAAGCGGGCCGACGACCCGAAGCTCCGCGAGGCCTGGAAGAAGATGCTCGTCACGCGCGGCAAGCGCGACCTGTACGTGATCCAGCAGGAAGCCGGCTTCACGTTCGTACAGGGCACGGTTCTCGAGGGCGTCACCGACGCCGGGACGCTGAAGCTCCAGTTCGAGAAAGAGGGCGGAGCGAAAGACACCCTGCTCCAGTCCCGCGCCGCGGGGCTGGTGTTCTACCAGGCTCAGCCCGCGACCCTGGCCCCTACGCTCTGCTCCGTGCTGGACGTGTACGGCAACACGCTGAACGCGACCAGCATCGCGATATCGGCCGACGGGGTGATCGTCACGACGGTCGCCGGCGCGACGGTGAAGTACCCGACGGTCTCGTCGCTCGTGAAGCTCAACTACTCGCTGGGCAACGTGGCGTTCCTGTCGGACCTCGACCCCGGCGTTCAGACCGCCGAAGTGCCGGCCGACGAGAAGAAGCTGAACCCGACGGTCGCGTACCTCAAGGACCGCACGCTGTCCAACGACTCGATCCGGCTGGACAACACGAACTTCGCGAAGGGGTTGTGCGTCGCCCCGGACACGGCCCTCACCTACAACATCAACGGCGACTACGCCCAGTTCCGGGCCGTCGTCGGGATCGACGAGAACGGCTCCAACGCGACCAGTTCCGCGAAAGTCATCATCGAGGCCGACGGCCAAGTGGTGTTCGCCGAAACGCTGACGCGCAAGGGCAAGCCGAAGGGCGTCGTGCTCGCGGTCAAGGGCGTCAAGCAACTGAAAGTGATCGTCGAGGCGGACACGCCGTTCAACGGAAACTACGTCACACTCGCCGAGGCGCGCGTGCAGAAGTGATGCGGGCCAGGGGTTAACACTCCGGCTATTGAACTGTGATCCCTTCGGGGTCCAAAGGTCAAGCTAAGATTGCGGCCCCAACGGGCCACCGAAAATAGCCAGGGTTAGAAGCCCCTGGGTGCTCCCACCGAGAGAGACTCCCAATGCGCAGACTCCTCCTCGCCGCGGTCCCGGCGGTCGCACTCGTGGCGCTCCTGGCGCTGACACCGGCCCCCGCGCCGGCCGCGCCGCTCGACGTGGACAAGTCGGTCCTCGACGCGCAACAGCAGCGCGTCGCCACCGTCAAGAGGGTCTCGCCCGCGGTGGTCGCGGTGCTGACGGCCGACGGGACCAACGGCGGCTCCGGGGTCATCATCGACCCGGAAGGTTATGCGCTGACCAACTTCCACGTCGTGCAGGCGACGGGGCCTCTGCCGAAGGCCGGGCTGCCCGACGGCAACCGGTACGACGCCGTCGTGTGCGGCATCGACAAGGTCGGCGACGTGGCCCTCATCAAGCTCATCCCGAAGGAACCGGGCAAGCCGTTCCCGTTCGTACAAATGGGCGACAGCGACAAGGTGCGGGCCGGTGACTGGTCGCTGGCGATGGGCAACCCGTTCCTGCTGGCCCAAGACTTCACCCCCACCGTCACCTACGGCCTCGTCAGCGGCACCAACCGGTATCAGCCGCCGGAAGGGAAAGGGCTGCTCGAGTACACGGACTGCATCCAGATCGAGACGTCGATCAACCCCGGC
>SXHE01000365.1 GCA_005773755.1 Planctomycetia bacterium | reverse complement strand
CGAGCGCGCGGAGCGGCGGTGCGGCCTGAAACACGGCCTCGCGCGTCGCGCCGTCGAGGAGCGCGAGCAGGCCGGGGCCGTGGGTTTCGGCCAGCGCCCGCTGGTCCGGGTCGGGGTCCGCTTCGCGCGCGACGGCCTCGTCGCACGCGGCCCGCGCCGCGAGTACGCGCCGCCGCAGTGCGATGCGGACGTGCGCGAGCGCCAGCTCCTCGGCCGCGATCTCGTCGCGCGGCGGCACAATCGAATCGCTCATTCGTCCAGGTCCGCGAACGGGTTCCAGTTCGCCAGGAAGACGGCGGCCACGGAGTCGAGGCGTACGGCCGGCGTTTCGATGCCGGTGCGCAATGCCGCGGCCACCGCTTGTTCGACCTTCGCGCGGTCGGCTTCCGTGGTCCGGTGCTTGCCGCTGAGGAACGCGAGCCGGCTGGCGGTCTGGGCGTCGCGGTCGGCGGTGTCGCGGTCGGCCGCGTTCAACCGGTCGGTCACGCGCTCGGCCCACTCGTCCGTCCCGCGAACGTGCTCCTCGGACGCCTTGCGCGCGGCAGTTACGAGCTTCGCCCACGTCGCGCGCGGGAAGTGCGCGTCGAGCGCCGACCACCGTTCCACGTTCAGGTTGAAGTCCTTGCCGCCGTCGGGCCGCTTCATCTTCGAGTAGTCTTCGGTCAGCAGCGCGAGCCGCGCGGCGCTCGTGACCGGTTCGAGGTTCTGGTCGAGCCACACGGACACCGGGAACGGCGGGAACAGCCAGTCCGCTTGCCGCCGCACCGCGTGAACGGACCACGCGCCTTCCTTCGGCAGTTCCGCGAGCGCGTCGGCGATGGGGCAATCGACGACGAACTCGAACCGGAACGCGACCTCCGCCGGCTTCGCGAGCTTCGTCTTCGGCCGGTAGCGCCAGAGCGCCGCGACCGCGCCGCGGTCGTCCCAGTTCACGTACTCAACGAGGGCGTCGATGAACGGGTCGCCCAGGCGGGCGAGCGCCGCGTTGTAGTTCTGCGCCTTGCGCCGGTCGAACGCGAGGGCGTAGGTCATCGGCCGTTCCGGGGTCGAACGCTCGTCGTCGGTGTCGATGATGTGGCCGAAGTGCCGCACCATGCGGCCGACGGGCATGAGCGTCGAGGGGCCGGTAGGCCGCGGGCGCTGGAACTGAAACCGGGCGACGTCCGCTTCCGGCGGCCCCTCTTGCCGCCGCGCGAACTGAAGCCCTTCCACTACCCAGGTGTGCGCGACCGCTTGCCAGTCGGCCCGCTGTTCGTGGTCGGCGCGGGCCAGTTCGTCCGCGAAGTGCTCGTGACCCGGCGGGGCTTCCACCGCGTCCAACTCGTCGAGCACCTGAATCTCGCGCAGGGCGGTTTCGATCACGCCCTCTTCGCCCGCGAGTTTCTCGGTCGCGCTCTTGAGCGCCGCCGCGCCGTCGGTCAGCACCGCGGGGTAGAGCGCGGTCAGCTCGCTTTCGGTCAGGTACTGGAGCGCCGCGACCGAGCGGTCGAACGCGCGGTAGCCGCGGTTCAGGTACTCGACCCACGCCGCGGCCAGAGCGTCGCCGTCCGCGGCGAGGATGATCGAGCGCACCGGCGTCGCGACGCCGTAGCGGTCGAGCCGGCCGACGCGCTGTTCGACGCGGTTGGGCGACCACGGCAGATCGAAGTGAACGAGCACCGTGCCGCGGCCGTGCAGGTTCAGCCCCTCCTCCGCGGTGCGGTCACCGACCAGTACGCGGAACGACGAGGACGTGCGGAAGTGCTGCCAGCCGGCGCGCCCGTGCCGCACCACTTGTCCCGGCCAGCGCAGGTTGAGCGCGTCGAACACCTCGTCGGCGACGTGCGGGTAGCTGGCGAACCCCACCGCCCGCGCGGGCACCTTCGCCTTCGTCGCGTCGAACAGGTTCTGTAAGCCGGCGGTCAGCGCGTCGACCCGCACGAGCGAGTCGGCTTCGGTCGCGGCGTCGCGCAGCTTCTGGAGCGCCGCGACCTCGCCGGTGAACATCGGCGTGTCCTTCAGCGTCTCCGCGTCGTCGTTGGGAAGCAGCGCGGGCAGTTCGCCCTCACCGAGTCGCGCGAGCACCAGCTCCGAGAGCGCGGTCGCGTCGCACGCGGCGGCTTCGGCGAACAGCACGAACACGCGGCCGACGTTCGCGACGTGCGCCGGCTTCGCGCTCTTGGCCGCTGCCGAGCGCCACTCGTCCAGCGCGGCCAGCAGGGGCGCGGTCGCGGGGTCGGTGTAGGCCCAGCGCTCGACGCCCGCGCGACCGGGCAGCAAGCCCTCGACGCGATCATCGGCACGGCGGTTCCGCAGCAAGCGGCGGTGCAAGCGGTACGCTTCCGAGACGTGCGCGCGGACGGCGCGAACGCGCTCCGCGCGTTCCGGCGAGTCGGGATCGGCCCCGTACTTGAGGTACGGCTTCAGTCCCTTCGCGAACGCGGCCAGCCGCTCGTCGTTCGGGAACGCGTCGATGAACTGCTTGAGCGCGCCTTCGAGGTAGCTCCCCGCTTCGTCCGGCTTGAACAGGTGGTAGAGCTGCGCAACCGTCTGGTGCCGTTCGAGCCGGTTGTGGAACCCCTTGAGGTCGCCGAGCGGATACATCACCGGGTCGAGCAGGTGCAACAGCGCCTGAAAGCCGCTCTCGTCCGAGTGGAGGGTCGGCGTGGCGGAGAGCAGCAAGAGGCGCGTGTTGGTGTCGGTGACGAACTTGGCGATGGCGTCGAACCGGCGGCGCGGCTTGCCGCTCTTCGGCCCGCCGGCCCAGCGCGCGAGCTGGTGCGCCTCGTCGATCACCACGAGGCCCGCGCCCTTGTGCTCCTTCAGGTCGGCGTCGTGCGCCAGAATGTGGATCGAATCATCGAGCAGCGGCCCGAGGCGGAACCGCTGCGTCAGTTCGCCGCGCCACTGCTTCTCCAGGTGGCCGGGCACGAGCACCAGCACCGAGTGGTCGGCGGGGTGTTCGAGGACGTACTGCCGCAGGATGACGCCGGCTTCAATCGTCTTGCCGAGGCCCACTTCGTCGGCCAGCAAGTAGCGCTGGATCGGGTCTTGCAGCACGCGGCGGATCACTTCGATCTGGTGCGGTTCGAGGTCGATGCACGACGACAGCAGCCCGGTCATGCCGGCGCACGCCCCGCGCTGGGCGATGGCGGCGCGGACGAACCCGGCCCGGCGCTGCTGCCAGATGGGGGTCTCGGTGATGCGCGCCGCGAGGAACGCCGCCGGGTCCGGGATCGGCAGGTCGCAGCGCGTGTACAGTTCCGTGGCCGGTATCGTTTCGAGCTTGCGGGCGTTGGGGAACTGCACGAGGTACTTGCCGACACTTTCGGCGAGCGCGCGGCCGGCGCGCCACGACGTGCCGCCGGGCAGCACCTCGTACACGCGCGTCTCGCAGTCGAGGACGACCCGGGCGGCGGACGCGATCGGCACGGTCTCGGTGCGCGGCGGCATCCCGGGGCCGACGAAGTAGTCGATGGTGACGGTGGTGCGCGTGAACTTCTGGATCTTCCCGACGCCGAGCCGGTTCTCGCGTGAGCGAACGAACTCGCCGATCTGGGCGACAGCCATTTCCGCGACCCGAAGTGAGAGGAAGGGGCGGGAGGTTATTGTCGGCCGCGCCCCGCGATGTGCAAGGGGTGAAGTGCGCGAGGGGCTGGGACTGGTTGTGAGATCGTGTCGCCAAGCCACGCGCCGGGTGACGCACACCTCTCCCCCATGCTCTGATGGGGGAGAGGTGGGCACCCCGCGCCGCTGCACCACACGATTCGCACAACCAACTACGGCCGAGTGCTTTGGGGCCACCTAATCGTTGGTGCAAATCTCAATTGGCAAACCCAGGCGACCGCAGGCGAATAAGAAGTCGGGCGGCAATTTCAGGTCGAACTGGTCCGAGTTCATCCACCCACCGATGAAGATGTCGGCAACCATGCCGCGCGCTCGCCATTCGTCGAATCCCGCTGGCACGAGTGAAGCTAACCAATCGGCCGCGCGCTTCAGGCCCGCGCCGATTTTGGAGGCAAACTCTTGGTGACGCTCCGGGCCGGGCGCGCATTCCGCCAGTGAAACCGACGCGAGGACGATTCGCGCCGCTTTATGGGGCGAGTCGCTGGGGTAGGACGTGTAGTCGGTGCCCGGTTGCAAGCCGATCAGATCGAAGAACAGTGACCCGGTGGCTTCGGCACCACCCCACTCGCGCAGGCTGACGTTGAGCACTTCTACGGACACGGTCGTTCCCCTTCGCAACCGTACGACGTGCGAACCGCGGCCCTACCCCAAGTGTGGGCGATGGTATACGGGAGTCAAGTAAAACGGGAAAAATAGTTGACAAAAAGCCAGTAGTCGCCCAAAGTGGTAATGGGGGGTGGATTTCAGAAGCGCGAACGACACAGTTCAGCAGAAACGGGGCCGAGCGCGCTATGAAATTGGGAAAGGCTACCTGCCTCCGCCGACTGCTATGGCGAATGGTCCGGCGACTTCGCTTACCCTCTACCCCGCGCGCCACCTGGAAACTCAAGCTGGCAATTCTGTAGAGTGATGAACGGATCGCTCCGGCCACTGGGAATGTCCGGATGAACTTGAACCGCGCAGTCAGTATTCCCTTTCCACCAAACATCTTGGACGAACAAGACACATTGGGCAGCAAGATACTTGACCGCCGCGTGGTGCGTGGCTGACCTGCCGAGTACGATTCGGATGTGGTGCTGACCATTGCTATCCGCATCACCCTCGATCAGCATGAGGTGCTGGAACGCATCGGAGAATAGCCCATGCACTTCAGCTGAGCAGAAAAGTAGTTTTTCGTCCCCAGCCTGTGTCCCGCGCCGAACTCGGATTGCGAACTGATTTTCTCGTCTCTCCGCCGGAGCCTCGTGCCGCCCTTGAACGAAAATGTTGCGCATGAGCAGATCGTCATTATGTTCGAGATCGATGCCGATCTTCGCGAACCGCACTTGGACATTTTCGACAGTGGACCATTCTTTCGACCGAGCGATGCGCAGCCCGACCTCTTGGTTGTGCAGGAGGTAGCAGTCTCGGATCTTGAAAGCGCCGGTGTTATGGGCACCTCTGGAATAAACATCGCCGGTCACAATGGCGTCTTGAGCGCCAACGATCTTTACAGTCTCGATCTCGAACTTGGCTGCTGCCTTGATGCCGGTGTTCCGGCGAGACTCGGGAACTGCTTCTGTCCACCGAATACAGAACCCTCGGGCGTTACCGTTCAGCAGTTGAACAACTGGCTGATCCGGAGTGCCATTCCGAATGTCCGGCTCGATGATGGCAAACCCGTCGTCGATGTCCGTGCGAGCCGTCAGATCGAGATTGCGCCCCCGAAGCGTCGCCCCTTCGACATTTAGGGTGTTGTCCACCTTGTAAACACCTGGTTCAAGAATGACCGATCGGCCCGAACCCTTGACGCGTTCGAGTGCAGTCCAGAGTTGAAGGGTGTCGTTCCCTCCACTTGGGGTTAGAACCACGTCATCCATAGCCGTGCACCCTCCACTTGCCGAACTCGTGTAGGTGTTACGCAGTCCGGGGTCTTGGAAAGCCGATTCGCGGTCGGGCCAAGTAGGTCCGGACCGCGTCCCGAATGATGGCGGTTTTGGCCTCCACCCAACTGATCCCTTTGGCGAAGCAATGGGCCTCGAATCGCAGG